>CAMYMP010000566.1 GCA_947259435.1 uncultured Woeseiaceae bacterium | reverse complement strand
TCTTCTTCAAAGATGTATCTTTCCATTGATCGATCCTGATGTATCGGGCACTACCTGCCCTGAAAATTCGGTTCGCGTTTTTCGAGAAACGCGCTCACGCCCTCGCGGGCGTCGTCGGATTTCTCGAGCTGTCCCTGCAGCTCGGCCTCCATGCGAAAGCAGCTGCCCGAGTCATAGTCCAGCGCGTGGCGCATGGTCTTCTTGGTTGCCGCAATCGACAGTGGCGCACGCTTGCACAGCTCCTCGGCCCAGCCGATTGCTGCGTCGCGCAGCCCGTCCGCGGGCACGGCCTTGTTCGCAAGACCCAGCTCGACACAGCGGGAAGCCGGGATTCGTTGCGATTCGATGCTGAGTTCGAATGCCCGCCGATAGCCGATCTGGTGCACGAGCAGCTTGTTGAGCCCGCCGTCCGGCAGCAGCGATATTGTCGTGAACGGCGACAGCAGGAACGCGTCTTCGGCCATGATCAGCAGGTCGGCGTGCAGCGCAAACGACATGCCGATTCCGGCCGCGAATCCCGGAACTGCAGCGATGACCGGCTTCGGAATCTGCGCGATCGCGGTCAATACGGGACCGTATTCGTACAGCAGCTTCTCCTGCGTCGTGCGGCTCCCTTCGAATCCGGCCTTGAGGTCCGCGCCCGCGCTGAAGGCGCGGCCTTCACCCGTGAATACGACGGCACGGACGCTGTCATCGAGATGCGCAGTCTCGAATACTTGCAGCAGATCGGTACAAAGTTGGGTCGTGAACCCGTTCAAGGCATCCGGACGGTTCAGCGCAATGACTGCGACTGCGCCGCGCTGTTCGTAATTGACGGTGTTGCTCATGAATGTCTCCTGATGCGGGATCACATATTGCGGCGGTATTCGCCGCCAACGTCGTAGAGTGCGGCCGATATCCGGCCAAGCGAGGTCGATTTCACGGTGTGCATGAGCTCGGCGAAAATATTGCCGCGCTCGCGCGCCACTTGCTGCAATCGCTCACGTGCTGCCGCGCTGTCATCTGCGTGCATCGCCTGAAATGCGCGCACGTGCCGGATCTGGTCGTTTTTCTCGTCATCCGTGGAGCGGATCAGCTCGAGCTCGTGCACCTCGTCCTCCTCACCCTTTTTCGGCAGGAATGTGTTGACACCGATCAGCGGCAGCGATCCGTCATGCTTCCTGCTCTCGTAATACAGGCTTTCGTCCTGGATTTTGCCGCGCTGATACATCGTGTCCATGGCACCGAGCACACCACCGCGCTCCGAGATGCGCTCGAACTCCTGATAGACGGCTTCCTCGACAAGATCCGTGAGCTCGTTGATGATGAACGAACCCTGCCACGGGTTTTCACAGAAATTCAGGCCAAGCTCGCGGGAGATGATCAGCTGTATTGCGACCGCGCGTCGCACCGACTGTTCGGTCGGTGTCGTTATGGCCTCATCGAATGCATTCGTGTGCAGGCTGTTGCAGTTATCGAACAGCGCGTACAGCGCCTGCAGCGTCGTACGAATGTCGTTGAAGCTGATTTCCTGCGCATGCAGGCTGCGTCCTGACGTCTGAATGTGGTACTTGAGCATCTGCGAGCGGGCACTCGCACCATAACGCTCGCGCATGGCCCGCGCCCAGATCCGGCGCGCGACGCGACCGATCACCGAATACTCGGGATCCATGCCGTTGGAGAAGAAGAAACTCAGATTCGGGGCAAAGTCGTTGATGTCCATGCCGCGCGCCAGGTAGTACTCGACGATCGTGAAACCGTTCGCTAGCGTGAATGCGAGCTGGCTGATCGGATTAGCGCCGGCTTCGGCGATGTGATAGCCGCTGATCGATACGCTGTAATAGTTGCGAACATTGTTATCTATAAAGAACTGCTGCACATCACCCATCATCTTCATTGCGAATTCGGTGGAGAAGATGCAGGTATTCTGCGCCTGGTCCTCTTTGAGGATATCGGCCTGCACGGTGCCGCGAACCGTGCTCAGCGTTTCCGCACGGATCCGCGCGTAGGTTTCCGTGTCGACGAGCTTGTCGCCCGAGATTCCGAGCAGCCCGAGTCCGAGGCCGTCATTGCCGGGCGGCAGCTCGCCGACGTAGCGCAGGCGCTCGCAATCCTTGAAGTAAGCGTCGATGGTCTGCTCGGCTTTGGCCCAGCCGCCCGTCTCGCGCAGATGTTTTTCAACCTGCTGGTCGATCGCGGTATTCATGAAAAACGCGAGTATCATCGGCGCCGGTCCGTTGATCGTCATCGATACCGACGTCGTCGGCGAGCACAGGTCGAAGCC
>CAMYMP010000565.1 GCA_947259435.1 uncultured Woeseiaceae bacterium | reverse complement strand
ACCAGGCCGTGGAGTTCCTGTTCGACTGGGAAGTCAACAAAGGCCTGACAGAGGCCGTGGGCCGCGATACTTATATCCTGAAACCTGCGTTCAGAATTCTGCGTGCCGATGCGTACGGTTCCATCAGTGGGAAACTCACTAATACGACAGCGACAGACGTTAGCAAATGCCCTCCCGGTGACGACCCCATGCTCGGCAAGGTCGTGTACGTGTTTGAAGGTGACGTAACGCCCGATGATATTGACGGCAACGATCCGGAGCCGATTACGACGGTCGATTTGAAATATGATGTAACCGGGGACTACCCGTATCGAGCATTGGTGCCCGCAACCAACGAGCCTAGCGTCTACACAATAGCGCTGACCTGCCTGGGCGACACCGAGAACGACGACGAGGATCAGGATCTTATGTTCATGAGTCCATTAGGAGTCGACGGCGTCGTTGAAGTTTCGACAGCCACACCGGTAGAGAATGTCGATTTCTAGCTGCCCGGCATCGTCCAAATAAACTGGGCGTCTCACAGCGAACTGACCGGCCCGTAACCGACTTCGCTCCGCTCGGTTGACGCGTCTTAAGAATCAATGCGTGGCTACATCCTCGATCGAGGCATTGCTCTGTTCCTGAACGGCACCGCTTTTGCGAATCCGTCTGCAATGGGACTAGCTTACACCGGAACGAGTGCTGGTGATGACCGTTTGCCCAGAGGCGTGTATTAGATGTAGGAAGAGTCGGAGAACGCCGCCTCGGCCTGAAAATCCACGTGTCGGCCCTTCCGCGCGCATCGCGTTGAACCCGGCAGTCAGCTGCTACTGCCCGGATCATTCTGATGTGTCCCGTTCGAGCTAGGTGTAGTCTAGCTGCATGACGACAATGACTACTGCCATCCTGGTACTGCGCTTACTCGCTGTATCCCAGGTATTGCTCTCAGCCGTTGCGCTCGCAATATCTGCAAACCCTTATCGCACTCGCGTGCTTGGCTTTGCACTTGTGCTGGGTGTCGTTTCCTACCTGATTTCATCGCCCGTTTTCGCCCACATCAACCTGCAAGTGGGTACATGGCTTACCCTGCCCGCCGATATTGTTCCGCCTTTGTTGTTCTTTTTTTCCTGGGATTTGTTCGAGGATGACCGAGAGCCGCCATTATTCGTCTGATTGATTGCGGCGCTCTACCTTGTCGTGGCGTTGTGGGTTGGGCTCGAGAGGGGTGCAACGAACGCGGCTGTGAATATCTACTTGCTCGTCCCTGTTCAGCCGACAAAACTCGGATTTGCGATCGGCGCGATGTTCATTGCTTGGCGAGGGCGCGAACACGATGTTGTAGAAAGTCGCCTGAAGCTGCGGCGCGTGTTTGCCGCCAGTATCGGTGTCATTGTTGCGGCCGTCGTAGCAACCGAGCTGGTTACGGGATGGAAAGTACCGGAATTTGTTGAGTTGCTCGGAATGGCGGCAATCTTCATTGCAACGCTGACGATCAACCTGGCTTTCCTCCGGCTCAATCCCTCGTTCGACCTGCGGGATTCGCGTAATGTTGCACCAGTGTTGCCGGAAGATACCTCACTGGTTGACGCGCTCAACAGACTGATGAGCGAAGATCTCGCGTACACGGACCACGATCTGCGCATCGCCGACCTGGCCGCACGCCTGAAAGTACCGGAGTATCAGCTGCGCCGTACAATTAACCGCAACCTCGGCTACCGCAACTTCAACCAGTTCATCAACCACTATCGTGTTAGAGAAGCGGCCCGGCGACTCATTGATGAGCCACGAGTGCCGGTGCTCACAATCGCGTTAGACGTCGGCTTTCGGTCTATCTCTTCGTTCAATGCTGCCTTTCGGGCTGAATACCAAAAAACGCCGACCGACTACCGCAAGAGCGAACTTTCAGATTCTTAGAAAAGCTGCCGGATTTCGAAATTCGTCAGTAACTGACACGATTTCGGGAGAATCGAAGGCGTCCTAAGCGTGTAATACCCATCAATGCTTCACAGGAGAGCAATGGTGGGATACCCGCAGGATGCTGCAGAAAATACCAGTGATCTCGTCATCACGGAGAGGCGCGCCGAGCTGGACTGGCTGCGTGTGATCGCCTTTTCGCTGTTGATCTACTATCACGCTGCGATAGCGTTCATACCGGGCGGAATTCCCATGATTCAGAATTCCGAAGCAAGCCCTTTCCTGCAGGTAATAGCCGGTTTTCTGCATGAGTTCAGGCTGGCATTGCTGTTCCTCATCTCTGGCATTGGTGTGTCGTTTGCACTTCGGA
>CAMYMP010000564.1 GCA_947259435.1 uncultured Woeseiaceae bacterium | reverse complement strand
AGCGCCGATGAGTCGACAGCGTGAAACGCGCCGTCCAGCAGCGTGAATTTCACATCGAGCAGCGGATAACCGGCCAAAGTGCCTTCGCCCATGCAGGACGCAAACGCCTTTTCGATAGCGCCCCAATATTCGCGCGGCACGTTGCCGCCTGTGACCTTCGATTCGAATTCGTAGCCCACGTTTTTCTCTGCCGGTTCGATCTGGTAGTCGATCTTGCCGTACTGACCTGAACCACCCGACTGTTTCTTGTGAGTGTACGAATCTTCGATCAGTTGCGTGATCGTCTCACGGTAGGCGACCTGCGGTTTGCCCATCGACACTTCGACACCGTGCGTTCGCTTGAGGATGTCGACCTTGATGTCGAGGTGTAATTCGCCCATTCCCTTGATCAGCGTCTCGCCTGAATCCTCGTCGGTCGCCACCTGGAACGAAGGGTCTTCCTGAATCATCTTGTTCAGCGCAACACCCATTTTCTCGTTGCCAGCCTTGTCCTTCGGGCTGATCGCAATCGAAATCACGGGATCGGGGAACACCATGGGTTCGAGTGTCGCCGGGTTGTTGGCGTCCGCCAGCGTGTGGCCCGTCCGGGTATTTTTCATACCCAGAAGAGCAACGATGTCGCCAGCTTGTGCCGAGTCGAGTTCCTCGCGTGAGTCCGCATGCATCTCCACGATGCGGCCGATTCGTTCTGTCTTGCCCGTGAACGTATTCAGCACGTTGTCGCCCTTCTTGATCTTGCCCGAGTAGATTCGCGTAAAGGTCAGGGCGCCGTAACGGTCGTCCATGATCTTGAACGCCAGTGCGCGCAGCGGCTTGCTTGGATCAACCGTAGCGACGCCACCCGTCGGATGACCTTCGAGGTCGATCTCGGGTTGCGGTTTGACTTCGGTCGGGTTCGGCAGATATTCAACTACTGCATCAAGAATATTCTGTATCCCTTTGTTTTTAAATGCAGAACCACAGTAGGTCGGGAAGAAATCGAGCGCGATGGTGCCTTTACGAATACAGCGTTTGAGATCGTCAATCGACGGTTCGTTACCCTCGAGATACTGCTCGAGCAGATCGTCGTCCTGTTCGACAGCAGTCTCGACGAGTTTCTCTCGCCACTCGGCAACGAGATCCTTCATGTCTTCAGGCACGTCCGTGATCTCATAATCCTCGGGATCATCCGATGAGTGCCAGATCCAGGCTTTTTCGGTCAGCAGGTCGACGATGCCTTTGAAGTCGTCTTCGATACCAATGGGCAATACCATCACGAGCGGATTCGCGCCCAGGACGGTCTTCACTTGCTCGACCACGCTGTAGAAGTCCGCGCCAATTCGATCGAGCTTGTTGACGAAGATGATGCGGGCGACCTCAGAATCGTTGGCGTAACGCCAGTTGGTTTCCGACTGCGGCTCTACGCCGCCCGAGCCGCAGAATACGCCAACGCCGCCATCGAGTACCTTCAGGGAGCGATAGACCTCGATCGTGAAGTCCACGTGTCCCGGCGTATCGATGATGTTCAGATTGTGGTCATTCCACATGCAGCTCGTTGCCGCCGACTGAATCGTGATGCCGCGCTCCTGCTCCTGCTCCATGAAGTCCGTCGTGGCTTCGCCATCATGGACCTCACCCGTACGGTGAATCTTTCCCGTGAGCTTCAGGATGCGCTCGGTCGTTGTCGTCTTGCCCGCATCAACGTGGGCAAAGATGCCGATATTGCGGTATTTACTCAGGTCTTTCATGTCGGTCACTCAGTTCTATCAGTCAAAAGCAGCCACCCGGTTTTCATTAGGTGCCCGTGCTCTTACGGTCTCGCAGAAGCAATCCGGGTCATAACAATCGAAGTGGCTGCACGTGTCAGTGCCGGTCCTCAGAGGCCTCCAGGAGTCAATGACGCGTCATGACGCCGGACAGGACGGGCTTTCGGGCGCGGATAATAGCAGCGCCTACGCCCCTAAACCAGCGAATTTTCAGCAAAATTCGCTGGACCGGAGAGATGGGGTCTCGCGGTTCCCGTCTCAAGGGTCCGGACCACAGAAATTGCGCCGTCAACCCCTTATGATGCGCCACCCGAGGCAATATTGACGAAACGCTGATTGAGGGCAAACCGGACATCGGTAGTCAGCGCCGCAGAATGGCCCACCACCTGGCGATGTTCAGCAGGCTCATCAGCGACGCGGCAACGTAGGTCAGTGCAGCGGCGCGGAGCAGACGCCGCGCATGAGGCCGGTCAACCGATTTAAGAATTCGATGCTCGTCGAGCATCGGCAGGGCACGGCCGAAGCT
>CAMYMP010000563.1 GCA_947259435.1 uncultured Woeseiaceae bacterium | reverse complement strand
CACGGCGTTGCATCGTTTCAGCGAGGATATCCTCGCGGTCGATGTGTTTATGAAAGATTCCAACGGGCCTAAAGGCGGCGTCGATAAACAGGCATTGATCCGAGTCCGGCTGCGCAATCGGCAGGTGGTAGCGCTTGAGACAGCGCACGAAAATCTGTACGCCGCTGTTAAGAAAAGTTCAAAACAGATCAAGCGCGCAGTACGTCGCCACCTGCAGAAGTCTCATCGTATTCAAAAGCAACGCATCCGTGACCACCTGCACGACATTGACATCGCGGCGGCGATCAGCAATTGATTGACGTCCTGCGCCAGTTGCCGCTCAACGGGGCCACGATGCTGAGCAGCATCGTCGAATCGCGTGCGTTTAGCTTTTTCATCACGGCCGTAATTGTGATTAACGCGATTACTCTCGGGCTCGAGACTTCGCCCCAAGCGATGAAAGTTGCAGGGCCCCTGCTGCTCGCAATCGACGCGGCGGCGCTTTGGGTATTCACTGTAGAGATCGGTCTTAAATTATTGCTGTATCGATCGCGTTTCTTTCGCGGCGGCTGGAATGTCTTCGATTTCGCGATCGTGGCAGTCGCCTGGTTTCCTGCGACAGGGCCCCTGTCTGTACTCCGCGCCTTGAGAATCATGCGTGTGCTGCGCCTGGTATCGGTCGTCCCACAAATGCGCACCGTTGTCGGCGCGCTGTTCAAAGCGTTGCCGGGCATGGCATCGATCCTCGCCGTACTGGTCCTTGTTTTCTATATCGCCGCGGTAATGGCCACCAAGCTCTTCGGCACTGCGTTCCCCGAATGGTTCGGCGGTCTCGGCGCTTCGATGTACAGCCTGTTTCAGATCATGACGCTCGAGAGCTGGTCGATGGGCGTCGTTCGACCTGTGATGGAAGTTCACCCAAACGCCTGGCTCTTTTTTGTGCCGTTCATTGTCGTGACCACTTTCACTGTGCTAAATCTGTTTATCGCGCTGATCGTCAATTCGATGCAGTCGCTGCAATCGGAAGCGAGCGAGACTATACGCGCCACTGCCGAAACTGCTCACGATGAGCGGGAATGATTGTTGCAACGGATTGAGGCACTCACCGAAGAGGTGCGTCTCATGCGTGAGACGGTCCGGCAACGGTAATCTTTCATAAAGACTTTACAAGGATTCATTTATGTTCATTGAACTTACAGAATTGCCTTATTCAATCGATGCGCTGGAACCTCACGTGTCGGCGAAGACACTGGAGTTTCATCACGGCAAACATCACAAGGCTTACGTCGATAAGTTGAACACGGCGATTGCGGGCACGGCATACGAGGGTAAGCCGCTCGACGCTATTATCGTTGCCGCTCATGATGGCTCAGATACCAGTGTCTTCAATAATGCAGCCCAGGCATGGAATCACACATTCCTATGGCACAGCATGTCGCCGAACGGCGGCGGCAAGCCAACTGGGCCACTGGCCGATGCCATTACTCAGCGGTTCGGCGACTTGGCCGGTTTTCGGGCCGAGTTCAAGACCGCTGCAATGCAGCAATTCGGCAGTGGATGGGCGTGGCTGGTGCGCAGACCGGACGGACTCAACATCGTCAGCACCGGCAATGCCGATACGCCGCTGATTCACGGCGCCACCCCGCTGCTGACGCTCGATGTTTGGGAACACGCCTACTATCTGGACTACCAGAACAGCCGCGATGCCTACATCGATGCATTCCTTCGCGAGTTGATCAACTGGGAGTTCGCAGCACAGAACTACGAATCCGATCGGGCTGACGCCTGACACACACAACTTGTGTATCGCAACGGGCCGCATTCGGATTTTGTAGCGAGCGCAGACCGAGCAGATGGTCTTCCTGCTCCGCAGTGAGAACAATCGGAACCGCGCGAGTTTTCAATTTACAATGACGGCTTCGTGTCCAATATCGCCACCAGGCAACAACCAAGGATGCCCATGCCATATCGTTGTCGTGCCATTATCCTGCTCGCCACCATTCTCATTTCCGGTAACGGAGCTGCTGAAGTACCTGTGCAGGTCGAAACCGTCTCGAATCGTGCCGTGGTCAAGCAGATCAACGTAACCGGCACCGTTACCTCTCCACGCACGGCGGTGCTATCCACCGCGGTCGCCGGGATCGTCGCCGAACTGACTATTGACGAGGGCGATCGCGTCGAGACCGGCGACGTACTGCTCAAGCTGGATGCAGAATTGGCACGGCTCGCGCTCGAACGTGCCCTTGCCGAAGTGCGCCAGCGTGAAATTGCCGCTGCCGATGCCCGGCGACGT
>CAMYMP010000562.1 GCA_947259435.1 uncultured Woeseiaceae bacterium | reverse complement strand
CTTAATGAGGACATAGCAAGGCTCGAGGCGAAGCTCGAGGACGCCAAGACAAGGCAAAAAGCGCTACTCGCACGGCACAAGACAGCCAGCAGTCGGCTGGCCGCAAGAAAGAAGATTCACGATTACAAGATCGACGATGCAATGATCCGCTTCGAGCAGTACACGCGGCGAATCGATGATGTTGAAGGACGTGTCGAAGCATACGACCTGGGGCTGCCAAAAGACCTGAATCATGAATTTGCGGGTCTCGAGGCGGAGGAATTGGTCAAGGAAGAACTGGATGCGCTAAAGAAACGCGTCGCCGCGAGCAATCAGGATCGAGACAAGGACGCTGCCGAAGGCTAAGTGTGACAATTGCATTAAGGTGAAACAATGAGTCAACGCACTTGGAATATAGACTACGGCCCACTTCGCGGCTTGTACCGCGATCGCGAGAACGCATGGATATTCGGTGTGTGCGCAGGTGTGGCCGAGCGATTCAATTTCCGGCTGTCGACCGTACGCATAATCGCCGTCATCAGTCTCGCACTGTTCTTCTGGTTGACGGCGGCTGTGTACATCGGCGCGACTTTGCTGATACGGGAAAAGCCATTGATCTACTCGGGCAGCCGCAGCGAATATGAATTCTGGCGGCGTCAGCAGCGCGACTACTGGAGGCACTCATGACGGCTCAAGCAACCATGGCCGAACGGCGCTTCGCTCGCGATGCGGACAGAGCGCTGCTCGCGGGCGTCTGCGCGGGCATAGCCAACTATTTCGGCTTCAACCTTTGCGTTACGAGATTTCTCGTTATCATCGCATTCTTTGTCGCGATGCCACTTACACTGATCGTCTATTTCGCGATAGTCTGTCTCGTGCCGGCCGAGTCGAGCAGGCACGGTTACACGGTGCGGGCATGCGGACGTCGCAGACGTCACAGGATGTCGCGCAGGGAGAGAAGAGAGGCTGCCGAAGAATCGCGACGTCACGCTGCCGAAACCGTTAGCCGGCGCGCGCAGGCACTGGACGAGCGCCTGGCACGTATCGAGAAGTACGTGACGTCCTCACGGTACGATCTTGACAGGGAATTCAAGAATCTATGAGGAACGATACTAACGGATCAGGGGTTCAATGATGAATACGCTATTTTACGTTGTCTGCATTGTCGCCATCGTGATGACTGCGACCACGATTCAGAAAATTTATACGATGCGGCACGAAAAGAACGCGAATGACGAGAAGAGCGACGAAGAGATGGCAAGGCTTGACCAGCTTGAAGACCGAATTCGAGTTCTGGAGCGTATTGTGACCGAAGAGAAGCAGGATCTGCGGCGCGAAATCAGCAGTCTCTGACGTTGCCGCTTCGCGTCGGCTTTCCGCGGCACAGAGTTTAGGAAAATTGGGCTACTCTTTGGATTCCTGAAGTTTCTTGTTATATGCACGAATCTGCTGATTGAACTGTTCGCCAACAAGCGCCTTTTCTTCGTTCGCAGCGTCGAATTTCTTGTTCAACATATCGTTGCGCCGCTGTAATTCTTCCTGCGCAGGGTTGTCCAATTCGGCAGCTGCGGCTTTTTCCTGATCTTCAAGACACGTCAGATACACGTCGACTGCGGCGATAAAATTCTGCACGCCAGCCTTTGCTTCGAGCAATTGATCTTTCGAAGCAGCGGCACCGTCCGGAATGTGCGGGCGTTCGGGATAGTCACAGGCAAGGGCAAACGAGGCTGTAAAGAGTGCTGCCGCAGCGAGTGCGGTCTTCAGGATATTGTTCATAGAATCGACTTTGGTTGTGGCTGGTAAATGTAGGTTACCGGAAGCCGGGCTGGATAATGTGCGGATATTTAAACACGTTGCACGTGTTGAGTGAAGGCTTTACGCGAATAGCGCTTTGTGTGTATCGGTACCTTCGGTCTGAGCATGGAGCAACTCCAGGTAGTTGTCGGAGCTCATCGGGTCTCCGAACAGCAGGCCCTGCACGTAGGTGCAGTCGAGGCGTTGCAGAAAGTTCAGTTGGTCCTCGGTCTCGACGCCTTCGGCCACAACGTCCATATTGAGATTGCGGCCCATCTGCACGATTGTGCCAACAATTGTGGCGTCATCGGGGTTTACGGATATATCGCGAACGAAGGATTTGTCGATCTTCAGAGTGCTGATCGGGAACTGTTGCAGTGCGCTCAGCGAAGAGTACCCGGTGCCGAAATCATCAATCGCCAGATGCAGGCCGAGTGCGTAAAGCTGGTCGAGGAGCTTGATCGTGCGATCAGGGTTCTCCATCAGGGTCGTTTCCGTAATCTCGAGTT
>CAMYMP010000561.1 GCA_947259435.1 uncultured Woeseiaceae bacterium | reverse complement strand
GCCAAGCGTCAAGATCGATCCGAAAGAACACGCAACGCAGTCCTAGCTCGCACCAGGATCCAAACCGGCGCCCTTAATCGGGTGCCGGTTTTGTATTAGTGGCGGCTTAAATTAACCGGCATTTCGACCTGCTGATTTCCCGGAATCTTGATTCCCATCGGTACCGCTTCCACACCCATGGTTTCGTTTGCATGTGGCCGGAGTAAGGCCAGCGCCTCGGTTTTGTCGCCATGAAGCCATTGGGCCGCTTCATCGGGATTTCTCAAGAGAGCAGGGCTTCTGTGATGCCCCACGGATTTCAGCACCTCGTTGGGATCCACGGTAATGACAGCCATCGTCAGATGGCCCGATCCATCAGGCAACCTGGTACGACGGGCCAGGCCGGCCATCATCCAGAACGGGGCGTCCGTCGGGAAAACGGCGTAAGGCACCTGGGGTTTGACCCGGCTGTCGAATTCGTAGAACCAGGAAACCAACACCAGTGCCCGAAAGTCCGCACCCCAGGCGCCCATGAAGGTCGGGGCGAAGGGCCGGCCCTCATTGCGCAGCCTGGCGTTAGCGGTAGAGATCAGGCGTCCTTCCTTGTTCGTGGGCAGCCGGCCCTCTGAATACGCTGGTATAAAAGGCCAGATCGCTTCTGCGGGTGAATCCGCGTGCTCATCACGGTAAATGACCGGAAGGGTTTCCCAGACCATGGAATCCGGCTCGGACTTGCGGCGCAGCCGGGAAGGGGAGATGTTGACTCGGGATTCGGGGTCTTCCGGCAATTTTGACGGTGCCGTCAGGGCGGACGCATAAGCGTACACTTCAGCCCAGCTAAGGTGTGATACGGCGGCTTTTCCACACATGGGTGAAGTTTAGCACCACGATGAAAAGTTTCAGGTTCGAGCTTGTAATCAGGTACACTTTTCGACCAAACAGTGGCAATGGCCTTGCTGATTTGAACAGGGAAGCGGGAGTTTCTGAAAAACGATGGATCGTCCCCTGAAAGAAACAGTCTATTCACCTGATTCGGAGCTTCTCAGCTTCGGTCGGCTGTTGCGCAGCATGTGGAGCGACTTGTTGAATTCGCGCGAACTGGCCTGGCGTTTGATGGTTCGCAACATCAGTGCACAATACCGGCAATCATTACTGGGTTACGCCTGGGCGTTTCTGCCACCACTTTTCACCACCGCTATCTGGGTATTCCTGCAGTCGCAGAAGGTGTTCACCGTCGCCGACACCGGCATGCCGTATCCCGTCTTCGTATTGACGGGCACGGTCTTGTGGCAGACTTTTGTCGAGGCCTTGAATGCGCCACTGCAGATGGTCAATGAATCCAAGTCAATGCTTTCCAAGATCAACTTCCCTCGGGAAGCGCTGATCCTAACTGGTATTGGGCAAGTCTTGTTCAGTTTTACAATCCGGGTTTTCATATTGATCCCGGTATATTGGTGGTTTGAAGTTCCATTTCAGGCTGGGGTGCTGTTGGCGCTGATCGGTGTGCTGGCGCTGATTGCACTTGGCATCACGATCGGCCTGCTGCTTACCCCCCTGGGCATGCTGTACCAGGATATAGGGCGTGGCTTGGGATTCGGAACCCAGGCGCTGTTTTTCCTGACGCCAATTGTTTATCCGGTTCCGCAGGCATCCTGGGCTGAAACACTGGTAACGCTCAATCCCGTGACCCCGCTGCTACAGGCAACTCGTGACTGGCTGGTCTTGGGGCAGACTGGCCATCTGGATGGTTTTTTCTGGGTGTGTGTGCTGACCTTAATTTTTCTGTTCGCGGGCTGGATTCTTTATCGCATAGCAATGCCGCACCTGATATCACGTATGAGCGCCTAGGTACAAAACATGAGTGATGACGTCCTGGTCAAAGTTGATGGGGTTTCGAAAAAGTTTTGCCGCTCGCTCAAGCGTTCGTTGTGGTACGGGGTTAAAGACGTGGGAAGCGAGTTGTTCGGCCGTGAAGGTGGTCACGGAGAATTGCGAAAAAACGAATTTTGGGCGGTGGATGATGTCTCGTTCGAACTTCGCCGAGGGGAATGCCTGGGATTGATCGGACCAAATGGCGCAGGCAAAAGCACGTTGCTGAAGATGCTAAATGGCTTGATGAAGCCAGACATCGGCACGATTAGAATGCGCGGCAGAACCGGCGCTCTGATCGAGCTGGGTGCAGGATTCAATCCAATATTGACCGCTCGCGAAAACATATATGTAAACGGATCAGTATTGGGATTTACAAAACAGGAAATCGATAGAACGTTCAACGAAATTGTCGACTTTGCAGAAATAGGAGATT
>CAMYMP010000560.1 GCA_947259435.1 uncultured Woeseiaceae bacterium | reverse complement strand
CGACTAAAGAGCTTGATGCGCACGAGGTCCTTCGCGCGCAATCTTCCTTTTGCATTCGGCAGCAGCACGATTCCTGGCAGCAAGCCCATGCCCTGGCCGACGATCTCCGGATCGCGGCGGCCCTGAGGCATGCGATCGTGGAAAAGCACGATGTGGTCACAAAGCACCATCGCCCCGGCGGACCAGGCGATGATGTTTTTTTGCCGTAACAGCCGATCGAGCCCGAACAGGCGCAGTCGATTTATCAGCACGATGACATTGCCGCCCGTGACAAGAACGGTTTCGCAACGCGACAGCTCGGCCTCGATTGCCGCGGCATGCTCGGACAGCTGCGCATGCGACTCCGTGTTAAATGCGTTGTCGAAGCGGGCGTGCACCTTGTCGACTCGGCCAAGGTGATGCCGGTCGAGCGCGCGCAACTGCGAAATGGCATGACGGCGCTCGGCTGCCACGACGGCTGGTTCACCCTCGGTGCGCAAGGTCTGTCTGGCTGCGACCATCAGTTGCTTGAGACGCATACGGTACAGGCGCTGCTGCTCCTTGAGCCGATCCTGTCGACGTCGATAAGCTTCGTGCAGGCGTTTGTCCGCAGCAAACAGTTCTTCCGTTCTCTGATACAGGCGCAGGTCAGAAAGGGGATTTGGCACGAGGCGCTGCACGTCGTCGATGTCACCCTCGGCCTCCTGCCAGGCGGCCGATATGACGCCAATCGGACCATTGCCGATACCGGATTCGGCCACGGCGCTGTCGAGGTTGACGACCGGGCGCTGCGGTCCGAGTAGCAGCCGGAGCGGCTCTTCCGTACTCATTGCAGCTCCACGCGAATAGTGCTGACGATCTGCTGCAGCGCATGCTGTACGACGTCGGTATCGGGGTGCCGCACGATGATGTAGCCGTCGCCTTCGTAGCTGTCGCTCGGCGGCTGCCCTTCAAGCGGGAGTTTTGCCTCGACAACAATCGACCCAAAACGCCGCTGGACATCGTCGATCCCTGCGATTCTGCGGACGTGGCCGCGACCCTGTCCCCGAATGTAAGCGGCGCCGGCAGCGTATTCGCGACGCGGTGGGTCAAATTCTCCAAATACCATCAAACGCGGCCACGCTGCATAAAAATCGATGTCGTGAGCATACGACAACAAGGTCGAAAACTGTGCGCCGGGAGGGCGTGCGCCGACCTCGGAGATGGCGATACTGCCGTCGGCGAGCCGAAACCATTCCATATGACTGAGCCCGGTCTGCAGCCCGAGCGCCTCGATAGCCGCAAACCCTGCCTTACGAATCGGGTCGAACTCGGCGCCTTCGATGTCACGGGGCAGGAGAACACACCACTGAATCCAGTCATTCTCGAGAACTTCCAGCGGCGACGGCATGTACCGCGAAATCGAATGCCAGACCGGCCGGCCGTCGACGCAGACGCTGTCGAACGAGTGTTCGGTGCCGCGCACGAATTCCTCAAACAGTGTCGGGTGCTCCGGATTTGGCGGATAGCGCTGCAGCCAGACAGCGAGATCCTGCGGTCGATCGAGTCTGAAGGTGGCTTTGCCGCCAGCGCCGTCGGGAGGCTTCACAACGACCGGGAAGCCAACGCGCTGCGTGAACGCCTGCGCCGATTCAGGGTCGCCGACAAGTGCGTGCCGCGCACACGGAACCCCGGCTGCCCGAAGCACGTCTTTCATGCGTGACTTGTCGCGAAAGTTTCTTGCCGCGGCCGACGACAGGCCATCGATGCCAAGCGCTTCCCTGGCCACCGCGAGCGGTACTTGCAGCTGCTCCAGCGCCGCAATGTAGGCCGATGCGCGGCCGAACCGGGCCTCCAGTTGCCGCGCGGCATCGACGAGCTGCTGGGGATCGAGTGCGTCGGCGACGCGCCAGTGCCCGGCCAGTCGGGAGCGTAACTCAGCCGGCAAGCGGTCTTCGGGATCCTGACTGACAATGGTCAGTGCAACACCCGGCAAGCCAGCAGCGCCGCGGAGGAAGCGCAAGGTCGCATCCATGAAAAAGGGCGCTGCGAAAATTACGTGTCGTGCCATTGTTTGTGGGCCGCATCCGTGCGCGGCCTCTGATTATCCTGCTCGAGTCGCGCCATCGCCCTGGCGCGTTTGCTAACACCCGCTATGTCATTTTTGTTCGCGTGTGCGGAGATAATGATTAGGTTACGCTACGCAATTCCCGGCCACAACATGGATGTTGGATCCATAAACACTGCTGTAAACGAAAATACTGTGACCACCGAATACTTTGACGTTGTCATCGTCGGCGCGGGACTTTCCGGCGTCGGCGCGGCGTGCCACCTG
>CAMYMP010000559.1 GCA_947259435.1 uncultured Woeseiaceae bacterium | reverse complement strand
TGGACGTGCTGCATCCGCGGGCGCGCTATCTGCTTCGTCTGGGTGCCAGCGGATTGGCGAGCAGCCGAGGCATCGATCCCCGGGACGTATCGCCCGCCTACCTTCGGCAGAAAGTCGCGGCAAAACCTGCCGGGCCACCGTAACAGAAATGTAATATTAGGCTGATCTAATCGCGCTGCTACCATGACCGCCAGCAAAATACTGATTGTCGAGGACGAGACTCCGATCCGGGAGATGATCGTATTCCATCTCGCACGTGCCGGTTACGAAACGCTGGAGGCCCCGAACTGCCAGGTTGCGCGAGAACTGCTTGCTGACGAACGGCCGGATCTCGCGCTGATTGACTGGATGCTGCCCGACATGAGCGGCCTCGAACTGACCCGCATGCTCAAGCGCGATTCGGAAAACGACGATCTCGCAATCATCATGCTGACGGCCAAAGCCGAGGAGCACGACAAAGTTACGGGCCTGGAAAGCGGCGCAGACGATTACATCACCAAGCCTTTTTCGCCGCGCGAACTGGTAGCGCGGATTCAGGCTGTGCTGCGGCGCGCAGCAGCAAGCGACGGCGAGACCGTGTCGGCTGGTATCCTGGAGATCGACACGGCAGGGCACCGCGTCATGGCGAATAGCCGCGAGATTCGTCTGGGGCCCACCGAGTACCGGCTGCTCAAGTTCCTCATGACGCATCCCGATCGCGTTTACAGCCGAACGCAGCTGCTCGACCGCGTTTGGGGCGCCAATGTGTATGTCGAAGAACGCACTGTCGATGTTCACGTGCGTCGCCTTCGCAAAGCGCTGGGCGCAGAAGCGGCAGACAATTATATTCAAACAGTCCGCGGATCCGGATATCGATTCTCGGCCCGCGGTCATTGAGTTTATGCTGGATTCAGGACGTAAATTTGTTTTGGGGTTGCTGTTACTGCTCGGCGCAGGGGCACTGATTGGCTGGCTATATGGGCGAGCCGACATCGGCTTACTCGTGGCGGCTCTGCTTGCACTGCTTTGGCAGGTCCGGCAATTGCTGACCTTTGAACGTGCCATGCGGACCGGCGATTTCGATGCTTTCCGGGTTGGTGAGGGCATTTGGCAGCAGATGTTTTCGCGATTCAGCCACGAGCATGAACGAGGCAGCCGCTACAAAAGCGAACATCGCAGGTTGCTCAAGGAGATTCGCAAATCGACTAACGCAATGCCCGATGGCGCCGTTATCATCGATGCTGAGAACGAGATTATCGTCTGCAATCGCGCGGCCAAGGCGCTCGCCGGCCTCAAGCGCAAGAAGGATCGCGGCCAGCGTGTGGACAACATCCTTCGCGACCCCGGTGTTGCGAAGCTACTGCGCGCGAACGACCCGAAGCAAAGCACCGATATCGCGTCACCGGTTAAAGATGGCGCGTGGCTGAATTGCCGTGTTGTGCCGTATGGTGCCAGCGAGAAGCTGTTGTTATTGCGTGACGTGACCGACCGCATGGTTCTGAGCAAAATGCGGCGCGATTTTGTTGCGAATGCGTCGCACGAATTGCGCTCCCCATTGACAGTTATATCCGGTTATCTGGATGCGCTGAACGAAGACGACGAGGTCCCTGCGACCTGGGAGCAACCGGTAGCGCAGATGAGAGTTCAGGCCAGCCGCATGGCGCACATCGTTTCAGAGTTGCTCGAGCTGTCGCGACTCGAAGGCGCTGGTCGCGCCACGACTGAAGAAATAATCGACATTTGCGGGATGCTTGCCCTCAGCCGCAAGGCATTTCAGGGCAGGAAAAACACAGCGGCGATCGAGATCGAGTGTGAGTCCAAGGCTCAGTTGCGCGGTAAAAGCGGTGAGATCGAATCGGTAATTGGCAATCTGCTGTCGAATGCGCATCGTCATACGCCCGCCGAGGGTCGCGTAACACTCGCCTGGCGATCAGGTCCGGACGGTGCCGATCTCGTTGTCAGCGATACCGGTGAAGGCATAGCCGAAGAGCACATTCCCCGGCTGACGGAGCGTTTCTTCCGCGTCGACCGCGGCCGTGCGCGGACCGACGGCGGCGTGGGCCTCGGACGTGCAATCGTCAAGCATGTTCTCATGCGTCACGATGCAGAGCTGCACATCAGCAGCGACGTCGGCGCTGGCAGCGAATTCCGGTGTCACTTTCCGGCGGCACGTGTCGTCGTCGATCCGCCGGTTCCGCTCGCCGGGGGCAGTCAAGGCGCCTGAATTGCGTGCGTAAAGATTCGGTTACGGTACTGTAACAATTCTGTAAAGAACCCGAGGCAGAATCCTCTTCCTGCAAGCGAGTGGGTTGTGC
>CAMYMP010000558.1 GCA_947259435.1 uncultured Woeseiaceae bacterium | reverse complement strand
GCCCTGAATGCGCTGGGTTTTCAAATTCAAAACATCGAGGACGTAACACCAATTCCTCACAATGGCTGTCGCCCGCCCAAGAAGCGGCGGGTATAGAGGCTTACTAATGGCAAGATATTTAGGACCAAAGTGCAAACTGTCCCGCCGCGAAGGCACGGATTTGTTTCTGAAGAGTGGCGTCAGGCCGCTCGAGTCGAAGTGCAAGCTTGACGTGCCGCCGGGCGGAGCGCCGCAGCGTCGACCGCGTCTGTCGGACTACGGCATGCAGCTTCGCGAGAAGCAGAAGCTGCGCCGCATGTACGGAGTGCTGGAGCGTCAGTTTCGCAATTACTACAAACGTGCTGCACAGCTGAAGGGCTCGACGGGTGAGAACCTGCTGCGCCTCCTCGAGGGTCGTTTGGACAACGTCGTTTATCGCATGAGCATTGAGGTGAACGGCAAGCTCATCAATATTCCGTCTGCGCAGATAAGTGCAGGTGATTCAATAGGTATTCGTGAAAAGGCCCGCAAGCAGCTGCGCATTCAAAGTGCAATGGAAATTGCGGGGCAGGTCGGCCTTCCCGATTGGGTAGAGGTCGACACGAAGAAGATGGCAGGTGTATTCAAAGCCTTACCGGATCGTGAAGACATTCTTCCCGATATCAACGAAAACCTTGTCGTCGAGTTGTACTCCAAGTAGTCAGGAGGGATTTTTCCCATGCAGGAATCTGTACATGAATTTCTGAAACCGCGTGTCGTGAAAGTAACACCGGTGAACGATCAGTTGGCCAAAGTTGTCATTGAGCCGTTTGAGCGTGGCTTCGGCCACACGCTCGGCAATGCACTTCGCCGTATTTTGCTCTCATCCATGCCCGGTGCCGCAATCACCGAGGCAGAAATCGAAGGCGTGCTGCACGAGTACACGAGCATCGAGGGCGTTCAGGAAGACGTCGTCGAAATTCTCCTGAATCTCAAGCAGGTCGCGGTACGCATGCACACGCGCGACACGGCCGAGCTCCGAATCTCGAAAAAAGGTCCGGGCCCCGTAACCGGTGCGGACATTCAGCTGGATCACGACGTCGAAATAATGAATCCGGAGCTTGTTATCGCAAACCTCACTAAGGTTGGCGAGCTGAACATGGTCCTCAAGGTGGAGCGTGGTCGTGGTTATCGTCCCGCAACGCGACGCCCGGTATTCGAAGAGCAGTCAGGCCCAATCGGCCGTTTGCAGCTCGACGCTTCGTTCAGCCCGGTCCACCGTGTGACGTATAACGTCGAAGCGGCCCGCGTCGAGCAGGTGACGTATAACGTCGAAGCGGCCCGCGTCGAGCAGCGCACCGATCTCGACAAGCTGATCATCGAAGTCGAAACGAACGGTACGATCGATGCCGAAGAGGCGATCCGCCGTGCTGGCAGCATCCTCAAGGATCAGCTGTCGGTATTCGTTGATCTGCAAGGCCAGGAAGAAGGCGTTGGCGCCCAGGCAGAGAGCCAGGTCGACCCGATACTGCTGCGTCCTGTGGACGAACTCGAGCTTACCGTGCGCTCCGCGAATTGCCTTAAGGCAGAGAACATCATGTACATCGGTGATCTGGTACAGCGTACCGAGGTGGAGCTTTTGCGGACGCCGAACCTGGGCAAGAAGTCTCTGACCGAGATCAAGGAAGTTCTCGAAGGACACGGCCTCGGCTTGGGCATGCGCCTCGAGAACTGGCCACCGGCGAGTCTGCGTCCGGAGCACGAACTCGGAATGACAGCGTAAGAACTCCAGTACCTAAAGGTTAAGAACAATGCGTCATAGAAAATCCGGCCGTCGACTGGGTCGCAACAGCTCCCATCGTAAAGCCATGTTTCGCAACATGGCGGCATCGATGTTGAAGCATGAAACGATCAAGACGACGTTACCCAAAGCCAAGGAACTGCGCCGCGTCGTCGAGCCGCTGATCACTCTTGCCAAAGAGGACAGCGTGGCGAATCGTCGCCTGGCCTTCGATCGCCTGCGTGACAAGGAAGTGGTTGGTAAGTTGTTCTCTGATCTCGGACCGCGTTTCAAGGACCGGCCGGGCGGTTACCTGCGCATTCTCAAGACCGGGCCGCGGCCGGGCGATTCGGCGCCGATGGCGATAGTGATGCTGACGGATCAGGCGCCGGAGGTCGGGGCCGCCGCCGAAGCCTGACAATCGTCTCGTGTTGCTCCGGCACATCGGAGTGCACCGCGACATCGAGGTTTACTGTTAAAAATGGAGCCGGGCATTGCCCGGCCTTTTTGTCACGTTCTGATCTCCATGCGATGCCTGAGCCGGGCCATAATCGCGATTTCGGCGACGAGTTATCCAGTAACTCACTGTTTTTAAAAGAATAAAATGAATTTCGGGTCTTGTGAGTCCGCTCACAGCTTGGGCTGGCGATCCGATCTAACCTGTACAGACTCGGTAGCAGGAACAGAGCCATCAGCAACGACAAAGCCTTTGATGATTGCGTCATCCTGTCGAAGGAGACCTTCGACCCGGACGCCGTGTTCATGGACGACATCGTCGACGACGAAGTACTCCCATATCTGAGTTTGGCCGTCGACGGCCTTACCGAAGCCAATGAAGGCGAATGTGAATTGCGTCCCGAAGATCTGGCAGCAAACGAGGCGCAAAAGCCCGACACGACCATGCCGGTTGCCAAGCTCGATCCCGAAATGCTTGACGTGTACGGCTGGGAGCCGTCGCTCTGGAAGAAGATCAAAGGTTATCTCGGGTTCTGAATTCTCGTAACGCCGCCGGCCCTGTTAGACTCCGGCCATGATTTTCAAAGATAAGACGGTGATTATCACCGGCGGATCCGAGGGCGTTGGTGCCGCGACCGCACGGATGTTTGCCACTGCGGGCGCGAACCTGATGCTGGTGGCGCGCAATAAACGAAACCTCGAGTCCATCGCCGAAGAGCTTCGCGACAAGACGCAGGTCGAAATTCTTGCGATGGATGTGTCGGATCCCGAGGCCTGCGTCGACGTATTCAAAAAAGCCGAATTCGAATTCGGCCGCGTCGATATCCTCATAAACAATGCTGGATTCCATAAACGCGGCCCCGTGGAATCTGTAGACACCGCCGATCTTGCCAGAATGATCGACGTGAACCTGAGGGCGCCGATAATGCTCAGTCGCGTCGCATTGCCGTATCTTCGGGACGCGGGTGGCGGCGCGATCATCAATGTCGGGTCGCTCGCGGGGCGCACATTCGTTCCGAACAGCGCCACATATTCTGCGAGCAAGAACGGACTGCGTGCATTTACCTATTCTCTGTTTGAGGAACTCAGGGATAGCGGCATCAAGATCGCCATTGTGTCTCCGGGACCGATCTCGACGGGATTCATTCTGGCGGATATCGATCAGACATCGGACGTGACGTTTTCGCAGCCGATGAGCACACCCGAAGAAGTGGCGCAGGTAATTCTGGACCTTTGCGGCAATAATCGGCGAGAGCGATCGATGCCACCAGTCAGCGGGGCCCTTACCACGGTTATGTACCTGGTGCCCTGGTTGGGGCATCTGATACTGCCTTTACTCGAGCGCAAGGGCGCCCGCGTGAAGCGCAAACTAAAAGCACAGGC
>CAMYMP010000557.1 GCA_947259435.1 uncultured Woeseiaceae bacterium | reverse complement strand
ATCGACGAGTGGCACGCGGCCGTCCGCTGAGGATCTGAAAAACGATCCTCTCGCGGACATGGTGTCCGTGGTGATCGCCGATACCGAGGACGTCTGGACGGAGATATTTGCGAGTCAGGGCAGGCGTTACCAGGAACCGACGCTCGTCATGTTCAGCGGTGCGACGCGATCGGCTTGCGGTCTCGGGCAAGCCGCAATGGGGCCCTTCGATTGCCCTGCGGACCAGAAAGCGTAAATCGATCTCAATTTCTACGAGCAGATGCGAACGCGTTATCGAGCGCCTGGTGATTTCGCACAAGCGTATGTCATCGCTCACGAAATAGGACATCATGTGCAGAACCTGCTGGGCATCTCCGGCCAGGTCCATTCCATGAAGCAACGCCTGAGCCAGGCCGAAGGCAACGCACTGTCGGTGCGCCTGGAGCTGCAGGCCGACTGTCTTGCCGGCGTCTGGGCGAATCACGCCGATAAAGCGCGCAATATCCTCGAATCTGGCGACGTCGATGAAGCGCTGAACGCCGCAAGTGCCATCGGTGACGACACACTGCAGCGGCAAAGTCGTGGCACGGTCGTGCCGGAATCATTCACGCATGGTACCGCGGCGCAGCGACAGCGATGGTTCCGCACCGGCCTTGCGAGTGGCGATCCGGATGCCTGCGACACGTTCAATGTCGACCAGGTCTGAGCGGATTCCGGACACAAAAAGAATTGCGCGTGAGGCGCGAAAAGCGGCGCAGCGCATTCGCGACTTTGTCCTGGTGACGCCGCTGGTGCGCTCGATTGAATTCAGCACGGCGCTTGGCGCCAGCGTTTACTTCAAACTGGAAAACCGACAGACAACCGGCTCTTTCAAACTTCGCGGTGCGACCAATCGTCTTTTGACGCTGGTCGAGGAGCAGCGCGCGAAAGGATGTGTTGCTGCGTCCAGTGGTAATCATGGCGCCGCCGTTGCCTGCGCCGCGCAGAAGCTCGGCGTGAGCAGCGTCGTTTTCGTACCGGAACAGACTTCGACGGCAAAAGTGGATGCGATCAGGAGCTACGGCGGAGAGGTTTGCTACTTCGGTACGGACGGCCTCGACACCGAGCAACATGCCCGCCAATTCGCCAATCGGAATGGACTGTCGTATCTGTCGCCTTATAACGATAGTCAGGTAATCGCAGGGCAAGGCAGCTGCGGTGTTGAAATAATTGACCAGTTGCCGGACGTCGATGTCGTATTCGTCGCCGTCGGGGGCGGTGGTTTGATCGCAGGCGTGGGCAGCGTCCTCAAGGAGCATAACCCGGACATTCGCATTATCGGCTGCCAGCCGGCGGCGTCGCCCGTGATGGCTCGTTCGATCGATGCCGGCCATGTTATCGAGATGCACAGCGAAGCAACGCTGTCCGATGGTACGGCGGGCGGTATCGAAATCGGGGCAATTACTTTTCCGCTTAACCAGGCGGTTGTTGACGAGTTCGTGCTTGTCGATGAAGACCAGATTGCGTCGGCCATGAGACGCTATATGGAAAGCGAGGGAGACATAATAGAGGGCGCTGCCGGCGTTGCTATTGCCGCCATGCTGGAACTTCAAGATTCGATTCGCGGTCAGAATGTTGTGGCCATCATCTGTGGTGGCAATATAAGCAAGACGAAACTCGAGCAAGTCAGATCGGGAGGTAACTCGAGAGCATCATGAGGATTGCCACACATCGATGGGCACTTGTTATCGTTGCGCTGCTCGGTGCCGAGGTAACGTTTGCGGAAACGACGGCATTCGTCAACGTCAATGTTGTGCCGATGTTCTCGGATACCGTGATCGCGGCACAAACGGTGCTCGTTGAAGATGGCATTATCAGCGCGGTCGGCAGCGTCGATGAGATCCGAATTCCCAGAGGGGCCAAAGCCGTTGACGGCACCGACCGGTTTCTAATGCCCGGCCTTGCCGAGATGCATGCACACGTTCCGGCGACAGATTCACGCAACCTCGATCGAGATTTCAGCCTTTTCGTGGCTAATGGCGTAACGACTATTCGCGGCATGCTCGGCAAGCCCTCGCATCTTGCGTTACGGCAGCAGCTTCTCGACGGCGAGGTCTTCGGTCCACGGCTCATCACGTCCGGGCCGTCTCTGAATGGCCGATCTGTGCACGGTGCGCCAGACGCCAGACGCCAGGTTCGCGAGCAGGTGGCCGCCGGCTACGACTTTATCAAGGTGCACCCCGGTCTGAGCGCAGATGAATTTACGGCCCTCGCGGAAACAGCCAATGAACTCGGTATTCCGTTTGCAGGGCATGTGCCTGTTGCGGTCGGAGTGAGGGCGGCCT
>CAMYMP010000556.1 GCA_947259435.1 uncultured Woeseiaceae bacterium | reverse complement strand
ACTGCTCAAGCAGCGACGGACGCCTCGCTGCCGCCACTGGCAACGATGCGGCGCGCCCACTCGTCGGCGACGATGTTGGTTGGCTGACCCGTTGCATCTGCCTTCGCAAAAATGGTTTCGAGTCGATCCGGAATACGCATCACGTCGGCGCGCACCTTTTCTTCTGAGCTGTTGCCGTAATATTCGTGAGCGACGTTGATTATACCGCCGGCATTGATGACATAGTCGGGCGCATAAAGAATGCCGTGCTCCATCAGCCGCGCACCGTCTTCGGGTGTCGCGAGCTGATTATTGGCTGCGCCTGCGATCACTTTGGTGCGCAACTTTGGAATTGTGACCGACGTTAAAATGTTGCCCAAAGCGCACGGTGCGAGCACGTCAACTGCGCTGTAGATCAGTTCGGTCGGCGCAACCTCGATTACCGGAAGTTCGTCGCGTGCCTGCTGCAGGTGTTCCCGATTAACATCAGCAACGATCAGTTTCGCTCCTGCCTCGTGCAGCAGGCGGCAAAGATTCAAACCAACGTGACCCACACCCTGAACGGCAACGGTCAGACCTTGTAGCGAATCCGCGCCGAGCCGCGCCTTCGCCGCGGCCTGGATGCCGTGAAACACGCCCAACGCCGTCATTGGGGACGGGTCGCCGCCCGCGCTTCGACCACTCTGAGGTAAGCCGGACACGTGGCTGGTTTCTTCCTTGACGTAGCGCATGTCGTCGACGCTGCAGCCGACATCCTCTGCCGTCACGTAACGTCCGCCCAGACCTTCGACGGCGCGGCCAAATGCACGAAACAATTCGGGAGATTTAGGCGCCGCATTATCCGCGAGGATCACGGACTTGCCGCCGCCAAATTTCAGCCCGGCAATCGCGTTTTTGTAGGTCATGCCGCGCGACAGGCGCAACGCGTCGGTCAGCGCATCGGCGTCGTTGGCGTATTGCCAGCGGCGGCAGCCTCCGGCCGCGGGGCCGAGCGCAGTAGAGTGAATCGCGATAATCGCTTTGAGGCCGGAGTCGGGTTCGTGCACGAAGTGCAGCGACTCATGCTGATCGAATTCGGGGTGGTCGAAAACGGCCATGATTTGGGCTCCGCGCGCATTAACCGGGGAATACAATATATACCGCTGAAACCGCACAAACATTGCAATTTCATTTGTCAGAGAAGTAAATTAAGCATAAATTATGCGATTAGCAAATAAAATGAGCATGACTTATGCAGACTATTGATCTGGACAGTACGGACCGCCGGATTCTCGGATGGCTGCAGCAGGCGCCGGGCATCAATGCCGCCGAACTCGGCGAGAAAATCGGCCTGTCGCAGTCGGCCTGCTGGCGCCGTATGCAGCGGCTGCGCGACGAAGGCGTCATCAGGGAACAGCCCGTCAAGATTGATCGCGAGAAGGTCGGGCTCAACACGATGGTGTTTGCGCACGTCAAGCTGACCTCTCACGGGCGCAGCAATCTGGCCGAATTCTCCGAGGCCGTAAGTCAGTACCCCGAAGTTCTGGATTGCTATGTGCTACTCGGCAACGTTGACTACCTGCTGCGCATCGTGACCGAGGACATAAAAGCGTATGAACGGTTTTTTTTCGAAAAGCTTTCGCAGCTGCCGGGCATCCAGGAAGTGAACTCATCGATTGTGCTCTCCGACATCAAGCACACGACGGTCCTACCCATATAATTATCGCTCGCACCTGGGAAACTGCTTATCCTGATGTCTCGATCCCGCTTGACGGGAGCTCGCTGCGCTGCGCTTTACTTCCGATAAGCAGTGTCCCAGGCGCGAGCTGTCAATATTGCTGGCACGTACAAATCTACAACGCAAATTGAGTAAACTGTCACGATGAACGATACGTCAGACCGCATTCAGGCGCTCAAGATCGATCGCGCCACGGCCACACCGGACGGCTCCGGGCGGCTCTGGCTGCTCGTGCCGGCCATCATCATCGTCTTGTTTGCGGCCTGGTGGTTCCTGCTGCGGCCTGCAGCGGGCAGCGTGTGCTGCGGCCTGCAGCGGGCAGCGTGCTTGTGGAGATCGATACGGCGCGCCAGCCACCGAGCATTGCGGCCGCGAGCAGCGTACTCGATGCATCGGGTTATGTCGTCGCACGTCGAGAGGCGACCGTGTCCTCGAAGTTGACCGGAAAAGTCGAGGAAATACTCGTCGAGGAGGGCATGCGTGTAGAGAAAGACCAGATCGTCGCCCGGCTCGATGCCGCGACGCAGCAGGCGCAGCTTGATCTCGCAAATGCGCAGGTGATCGCAGCGCGGGCTGCGCTGGTTGAAATCGAGGCGCAGCTTCGTGCTGCACGTCTCGAACGTGACCGCGCCCGCGACCTCGCGGCGCGCCAGCTGACGAGCGTGTCGAGTCTCGACGCCGCCGAGGCGAACTTCGATGCGCTGGCGGCGCGCCTGGAAACAGGCCGCGAGAACGTCAAGGTTGCACAGAGCAATCGCGCGCTTGCGCAGGATGCCCTCGATAACATGACGATCCGGGCGCCATTCGGCGGCATGGTCGTGTCGAAGAATGCACAGCCCGGTGAGATGATTTCCCCGGTCTCCGCCGGCGGCGGCTTCACGCGCACTGGTATCTGCACAATCGTCGATATGGACTCGCTCGAGATCGAGGTCGATGTAAACGAAGCCTATATCCAGCGAGTGGCCGCAGGCCAGCGGGTCAGCGCGACTCTCGACGCGTATCCGAACTGGCAGATTCCGGCCGAGGTGATCGCGATCGTGCCGACGGCCGACCGGCAGAAAGCGACGGTTCGCGTACGTATCGGTTTTCTCGAGCGTGATGAGCGCGTGCTGCGTGACATGGGGGCAAAAGTGGCATTCCTCGGCGCAGATGCGCCGTCGCAGCCCGAGCAGCAGATGCAGGGTGTCATGATTGCAGAGGAAGCGCTGCAGCGGGACGCAGACGGCGATTTCGTCTGGCGCGTCCAGAACGGCCTCGTCGAGCGGCGCGGCGTAACAATCGGCGGCTCCCGCGAGCGCGAGCGCGTGCTCGTTACAATTGGTCTTGCGGCAGGTGATACAGTAGTGCGCTCGTCAGAGGCCGCACTCCGTGTCGGTCAAAAAGTCAGGACAGAATAAGAAGAGACAACATCATGAGCGAAGCACTGGCAGAACTAAAAGGTGTCAGCCGCGTTTATCAGAAGGGCAAGGAACGCGTCGAGGTTTTGCACGAACTCGATTTGACGATTCCCAATGGCGATTTTCTCGCCATCATGGGGCCATCGGGGTCGGGCAAGACGACGCTATTGAATCTTCTCGGGGGGCTCGACAAGCCGAGCGGCGGCACGGTGACGGTTGGCGGCGCCGAGCTGTCATCGATGTCAAATAATCAGTTGTCCAAATGGCGCTCGACCCATGTCGGCTTCGTGTTCCAGTTCTACAACCTGCTGCCCGTGCTGACGGCAGAAAAGAATGTCGAGCTGCCACTCTTGCTGACGAACTTCAGTAGCAAAGAGCGCACGGAGCGCGCGGCAATTGCCCTGGACATCGTCGGGCTGCGAGATCGTGCCAGGCATCGGCCGCGCGAGCTGTCGGGCGGTGAGGAGCAGCGCGTCGCGATCGCACGCGCGGTCGTTTCAGACCCGACGCTGCTGCTCTGCGACGAGCCGACCGGTGACCTCGATCGTGAGACGGCCGAGGAAATACTCAAGCTGCTGCAGATTCTGAACCGTGAACATGGCAAGACCATTGTCATGGTGACGCACGATCCTCAGGCCGCCGAGTATGCATCGCGAACCCTGCACGTTGATAAAGGCAAGCTCGAGGAGAGGGCCGCGGCATGAGGTACTTCGGCCTTATCTGGAAGAACGTCTGGCGCAAAAAAATCCGAACGTCGCTGACGATCCTGTCCGTGCTGGTCGCCTTTCTGCTGTTTGCGCTGTTGAATGCGGTCGGACAGGCATTCAGTACGGGCGGCGCCATGACCGGAGCCGAGAGGCTGGTCGTGATCGACAAGGTCTCGCTGATCAATTTCCTGCCGCTTAGCTACAAGAACCGCATTGCCGCGATACCCGGTGTCGCGCTGGTGTCGCAACAGTCCTGGTTCGGTGGCTTCTATCAGGATCCGAAACAACAGTTCCCGCAGTTTCCGGTCGTGCCCGAGGAGTACTTCGAACTGTATCCGGAATTCGTGATGCCGGACGAGCAAATGGAAGCCTGGAAGAAGAACCGCACCGGCGCCGTAATCGGACGGGAACTCGCGAAACAGTGGGGCCTCGAAGTCGGCGACCGGATCCCGATCCAGTCGACGATTTTTTCGACGAAGGACGGCAGCCGGACCGGGGAGG
>CAMYMP010000555.1 GCA_947259435.1 uncultured Woeseiaceae bacterium | reverse complement strand
CTCCCTCGCCGAACTCTATGCCGAGATCGGGGATTTCGAGACGGCGCTGACCTTGCAGCCGGAACCGGAAGTCGGTCTTCTGTACAAGTTACGTCGCTATAATGAACTCATTGACGTCGGCGAGTATTTGATGATCGATCGACCCGATGATCTCGAACTTTTCTATCTGCTCGCATATTCCTACACCGTTACGGGTCGCCCGGAAGCGGCCGTGCGCATACTGGAATTGACTGACTTGCCTGATACTGTCCTGGGCGAAGCGAGGCAGGCAAGCGACATCGAGGCGTTCGTGACTCTGATTGATGCCCTCGATGCCATCGGGGAATCGGCCATCGCCAGCGGCCTCGCCGAATGGTGGGAGGCGCGGGCACATACCGATAACAATAACTGGTGGATTCTCATTTACCGGGCTTGCCCACTCGCGGTCAACGGCTTTTATGAAGAGGCACTCGACAAGTTGGTGCGTGTCGCAGACAGTCCGAGACTCCCATGGGAGTCTTTAATCAGGGACATGCATTGTTTTCAGCGCTTTGCTGGAGATCCCCGCTACCTGGAGATGCTCAACAAGGTCGAGTCGCGCCGAACGGCGCTCCGCGAGCAGCTTCCCGCGACGCTCGTCGAATACGGCGTGTCACTGTGACCGAATCAGTTGCGTGAGAAATACCGCGTGATGGCGAGCGTATAGCCGAAATCGACGATGTTTACCTGATCCGGATCGAGCATCGTCAGCCAGCTGCCCGACAGCACGTACCTGTCGTTCATGATCCAGTCGAAGCCGATACCGCCGTTGACGAAATTGTGCTTGATCGTCCGGTCGTGGAAATAGAACGCCTCGTCATTCAGCGCGTTGAGATCGAAATCGTCGGGAAAATCCAGGCCTTTGGTTCCGTATTTGACATTGATGAATACTTTGGGCGCAAAACTTGGCGTCACGTAATAGCCAACATTAGCGTTGATCAGCCAGTGACTGACATCCACGCCGAGCGACTTCTCTGTGAACACGTACGCCGCGTCGCCGTTGAAATAAAAATCGGAGAAGTAAGGCGTAAAACTCCAGGCTGCGCCGACCGGCACATGCCATATATTCCTGCCAACGGCGGCGTGTGCATAAAACGGATAGTCGTTGGTCGGCACCCCGACGGAGACGAACGGCGCCAGCGAGAACGCACCGTCCATTGCGAGATACGAAGCGCTGACGTACAGGTCCTGCCAGTCGCTGTGAAAATTGCCGTCGTCGATAAGTGACTTGTCGGGGGCATCCCATGCGGTGATTTCCGTCACCGGATTGTGCGGTAGTGCACCCTGGTGGCGTTTCTTGATCCAGGGCAGGCTGGCGGACACGGTCCATCGATCGGTGAGCGCATAATCGGCCGACAGCATGAAGGTATGTCCATCCGTTTTGCCGATGTCGATATCGCCGATCGAGCTGTCGAATGCACCGGTGCGGATGAACTGGTATTCCAGCCGGATGCTGCCGCTACCTTGCCTGCCGCCGTCCTGCGCCAGAGCCGCTGCGGCGCTCATCAGCAGCAGACTGCCGAAAGTGGATTTCCACGCCAGTGCATGAAGTTTCATGGATTCCCCAAATGATCAAATCTTGAGCGCAATCAGTGCCGCACAGATCTTGGCCCGATAAAGATGCGGGCTCTTATTTCTTATTTGCCTAGCCCTGACTTTTCAGCGCGCGGTGAATTTCTTTCAGGTAGTGCTTCAGTTCGTGTTTCTCGGGAACCATCGCCCGTCCATAGGATTGTTTTGCCAGGCGCTCTTCATCACGGCTCATCGCAATCGGCAGGTACGATGCGGTGGAAGCCGCCGTGGTTTGCTCGACCGCACTTCGTTCGCTGTAAGGTGCGATGACCACGTCGTAGCCTCCCTTGCCGAGCTCGGCCGAGAGCTCCTCGGCGCTGCCCACGAGATGCACCCCGTGCCCTGACTTCGCGAGTTCCTCGGCGAGCTGCTTGGCGCCCTCGGAGGTGCCAAAAACGAGCAGGTTGCCCGGCAGGGGCGCGGAATAGGTTCGGTAGGATACGCCCTTGCCGACCCGGTACAGGCTGTCGCCACAGGCGAACGCGTTCAGGGATATGATCGAGGCAAGGAGTGCCGTGAAGACTGTAATGCGGAGTTTCATGCTGGACCTCTCAAAAGGGCCGGTAGTTATTTTTCCGACCGCCCTAGATGTAGCATAAGACCTTGATTATCGCAATTCCGGTCGCGCTAAGTTATTGATTCTTAGTACGCCGCGCGCCTTGCAGCGTGACGCCACGTCATTCATGCAATAGCGGTAGAATCCGCTCAGAATATCC
>CAMYMP010000554.1 GCA_947259435.1 uncultured Woeseiaceae bacterium | reverse complement strand
ACTTCACTCATTTCACGAGCGCATCTCAGCACTCACCTACCTCATTCGCATTTCCTTCAGAGCCGAACAAATATCATCAAAGTGAATACAGCTTACATATCTAATTCCGACCTGTTAAGAACTTCGGGTTACTTGGACCGGTGTTGTCGCGTGCTGCCAAACTTCTGGCGCGAATTGCCAAACGACAATGGTCCCGCGATCGAAAGATACAACATGGGTTGGTGGGCGACCGATGTGTCATGAAAGCTCGACATCGGCAATTTTTGTTGCTCGCGACATGTGCGACTCGAGTCTGAATTGGAGACGCTGCGACGATGTTAGCGCTGTTCTGGATTCCTGTATGTGGAGGCGGCGCGTTGTTCCTTGCGTACCGTCGCACGACGCTCATGTCGACCGCTATCGAGCCACAACTATTGGACATACGCGGCGCTACGCGCCTGGCTTTGGATGCGACTGAGGCTGTCGCCGCCACTCGATTCGGGGATTGGCAAATCGCGACGCGAGTCGAAGCCATCGTTCCGCAGGGAGTCTGATCGGTCATGCCTACTATGCGCCTGGCACCCGCTACGACGGAAGATTATCGCCTGCTCGCCGAAAAGCGCTTGCCGCGACTCCTGTTCGACTACGTCGACGGCGGTGCTAATCGCGAAGTAACGATGTCGGAAAACGCTGCCGATTTTGACGCCCTCAAACTGAAACAGCGCGTCATGCGCGACATCTCCAACGTCGATACCTCCGTCAATCTGCTTGGCGAAACCTGGAGTATGCCGGTGGCACTGGCACCGGTCGGGATGGCGGGCATGATGGCGCGCCGCGCCGAGGTGCAGGCAGTGTAGGCGGCGGACACGCTTGGCGTGCCTTTTTGCCTGTCCACGGTCGGCATTTGCTCGCTCGAGGAAGTGGCGGAGGCATCACGGCGGCCTTTCTGGTTCCAGCTTTACATGCTCCGTGATCGCGGCGCCGTGCGGTCAATTTTGCAGCGTGCCAGGGACGCCGGCGTTACCACACTCGTCTTCACGGTTGATCTTGCCGTCGTTGGTGCCCGGTATCGCGACGTGCGCAATGGCTTGAGCGAGGACGTCGGCCTGTGGGGCAAGTTGCGCGGTGGCCTGTTGTCGTACCTGGGGCACCCGCGATGGCTTCTCGATGTCGCCATTGGCGGCAAGCCGCACGTTTTTGGCAACCTGACGGAGTACGTCCCGAAAGCGACGACGCCGGCCGATTTCAAGGCATGGGTCGACAGCCAGTTCGATCCTTCGGTCACCTGGAAGGACATCGAGTGGGTGCGGTCGGAGTGGAACGGCAAGCTCGTGATCAAAGGCGTTCTGGGTCCGGACGACGCCCTCGCGGCCGCGCGTGCCGGGGCCGACGCTGTGATTATCTCGAATCACGGTGGCCGACAGCTCGACAGCGTCTCTTCGTCCATTGCCATGCTGCCGCGCGTCGTAGAGGCCTGCTCCAATGATGTCGAAATACTAATGGACGGCGGAGTTCGTAGTGGACTCGACGTAACGAAGGCGCTCGCGCTCGGCGCCAAAGCCACGCTGATCGGCCGCCCCTGGGTTTATGCGCTGGCGGCCCGCGGCGAAGTTGGCCTCGAGGCATTGCTGCAAACCATCAAGGACGAGATGGGCGTGGCGATGGCGCTGACGGGCACAACCGGGGTGGCAGACCTCACGCCTGAGATAATTGATCGGCAAGCGAGTGCCGCGTCCACGTCAATCAATGAAAGCGTGTAAGAACAATCCGACAAGCGCTTTACGGGGTTTAGAGATCCACAAGAAAAAGCTGATGGTGGTTCAACTGAAAACGCGGTTCGCATATTTCCGGTACATGGAGACGCAAACGGCGCCCAAACAACGCGCCGCCCGCCGACCAGGTAGCGTCCTTGCGAATACGTGCACGAAAGTGTCCCTATGACTATGGCAGTGGTCGGCCCGTGTCACAAAACAGCACTTGAGCCTCTATCCCGAAAATCATTGTCACCCGGGGGAGAAGACGTATGAATCTAATGACCGGCCTCGATTGGGGAGTAATCGCAGTCTATTTTGTCGCAGTTTTTGCGGTCGCCTTTTGGGTTACCCGGCGGGAGGCAACGCGTGCAAGCGCTGTAGGCTATTTCCTGGGCGGGCGGAACTCCGGCTGGTTTGTCATAGGGGCTTCGCTATTTGCTTCCAACATTGGTTCCGAACATCTGGTAGGGCTGGCCGGTACAGCCGCGGCAAGTGGCGTAGCGGTGGGGCAATTCGAGATACTGGCCTCACTCGTATTGCTATTGCTTGGTTGGCTTTTCGTCCCCTTTTACCTCCGAAGCGGTG
>CAMYMP010000553.1 GCA_947259435.1 uncultured Woeseiaceae bacterium | reverse complement strand
TTCGGGTGCGCGCCTGAAATTCCAGTGCAGGTCGAGTGTTTCATCATCAAATTCGTCGGCAAACTCGCCGCGACTTTGTTTGGCGTCGCCGCCGAACGGTAGCGAATAATGAAGCTCGACCTTACCGGTCGACGGACTGAAAACCGGAAATGTAAGCTTGTCCTTTTTCCAGGCGTATGGTTCCGTCTCCCAGGTCACGGGCAGAAGAAACGTCTCCCGGCCGAGAATCCCGTGAATTCCGTCTACGAGCCGCCAGCCTAACGCGACCGCATACCAACGACCGTCCCGGAGTTCGACAAGATCGGCGTGACCAACTCCGGTTATCGGGTAGTCGTAGCTCAGCTGCCGGTGGCTCAATACCGGGTTTCTCGGGTTGTTCCGGTACGGGCCGGTAATGTCCTTGCTGATAGCGACGGCGAGCGCGTGCTCGTAAGCGGTGCCGCCTTCCGAAATCATCAGGTAGTAGTAGCCGTCTTTTTTGTAGATGTGCGGGCCCTCTGCCCAGACGCCGCCGCAGCAGCCGCGCCACAGGTAGTGCCGTTCACCGGTCAGCGACATCGCATCGATGTCGACTTCCTGCAACCAGATTTCGGCCTGCCCGGGGAATTCCGGATCCGGCGGTATGTGGTTGCCGACGTACCATGCGCGGCCGTCGTCGTCGAAGAACAGCGACGGATCGATACCAGGCGCACCGTCGAGCACGTGCGGTGCCGACCAGGGTCCACGCGGTTCCGTTGCAGTGACTATGAAATTCATCATGTTGCCATCGACGTTGTTCGTCGTAATAACGTAGAACGTGCCATCGTGATAGCGAATCGTCGAAGCGTGTATGCCGTCGCTCGATTTGATACGGCCGAGTTCAATCTGCTCGGGATCATTCAACGCGTAGCTGATCAGCTCCCAGTTCACGAGGTCCTTGCTGTGGTAGATCGGGATACCGGGGAAGTACTCAAAGGTCGAGTTCACCACGTAAAAATCGTCTTCGACACGAACGATCGAGGGATCTGGTGCGAAGCCCGGGATGATCGGGTTACTGAACCGTCCAGTTTGGGGCGCCGGTTCGTCAGCGAGTTTCTCACCACACGCAGCCACAACAAGGCAGGCCAGTGAGATCAATGAAGCAATAAAGTCTCTTTTCACTACTGGGAAATAGACTTGATGAATTCCGGGTAAGGCTGCAACCTGTCAACGGTGACCTTAAGGATGGTATGCAGGTTCTGCAGGTATTCCTTAACATTGTCGGTCGACAGCGTATCAGCCAGTGCGTTGTATTGCCGCGGGCGAATCCCTTGCCCCAGCATGACCTGCAGCCAGCCCACTTCGGTAAAGAGTTCGTCATCGATGCGGTACAGGTGGCCGGATTCTGCGAAGGATGCCATCTTCTCCTGCAGATTTTTCGGGATCTCCATGTCTTTAACGTACTTCCAGAAGGGCGTGTCTTCGCGGCTCGTCTGGTGGTAATGCAGGATAATGAAGTCGCGGATCGCCTCGTATTCGAAGCGCATACGGCGATTGTATTCGCGCGCCTTCGCTGAGTTGTCGCCCTTAGTCGGAAAGACTTTTAAGAGATTCGTAATGCCGATCTGAATCAGGTGAATACTGGTGCTTTCCAGCGGTTCGATAAAACCGCTCGACAGTCCAAGAGCAATACAGTTACGGTGCCATAGTTTTTGGCGGCAGCCCGGTGTGAATCGAAGGGAGAGCGGATCCTTGAGCGGTTCGCCCTCCAGATTATCGAGGAGCACCTTGGTTGCTTCGTCTTCGCTGATAAAACGGTCGCAGAATACATGTCCGTTACCGGTCCGGTGCTGCAGCGGGATACGCCACTGCCAGCCGGCCTGGTGCGCTATGCTTTGAGTGTAAGGCCGCAGCGAGCGCGGCTCGCTGCTGCTGGGCAAGGCGACTGCACGATTGCAGACTAACCACTCGCTCCAGTCGTCGTATACGACACCGAGCGACTTGTCGAAAATCAGGCTGTTAAAGCCGCTGCAGTCGATGAAAAAATCGCCGCTCACCTCGCCGCCGTCCTCCATTTTGAGACCTGCCACATCGCCTGACTCTGTATCGAGAACTACCTCCTGAATGCGTCCCTCGCGGCGTTGCACGCCTTGTGCTTCGCTTTGCTTACGCAGGAAAGCCGCATACAAGCTGGCATCGAAATGATAGGCGTAAGTAAGGCCGGGTAGCGGGGTGCCGTCGATCTTTGCGAGGCGATTAAAACGGCCGGCGGCGGCGGCGAGATTATTCAATGAGTAGTCCGAAAGCGGCCCGGCGACACCAACTGCCAGGGCCTTCAGGTACGCGTGCTGGAACGAAATCGC
>CAMYMP010000552.1 GCA_947259435.1 uncultured Woeseiaceae bacterium | reverse complement strand
ACTGCGGTGCCGGAGGCATCAACAACCTTGCCCCGGATCGAGGCGGTTGTTTCCTGTGCGTTTCCTGCAACAGGTACCGCAAGCAGCATGGCTGCCGCAAATAGTATGACCGCCGCCTGTTGCAAGGTCGCGAGAGTCGATCCGATAAACCGAGCTTTGTATTTCATGATGGAACCCCATTTTTGGAAAAGTGCAAAACCTTAAGCCACGAAGATGACAATCAGATTTTGCCGGTCTGTTTTTGTGTCCCAAAGGCCGTCTGTGTAACGAGTGTCGGGACAATTTTTTGGCTTGATGTGGTTAATCTATCGCAGGGAAAATGCTTGTGCAATAAGGGCTTGGGAGCGCAACCGCAGGGACTTCGAAAGAAAAAAAAGTAAGTAGTTACCGCAGGCAAGAAAATGAGTCACGAAACCGTTACAAGCTATTGTTTTTGTGTCAGTTCGATCGTTGCGACCATTGGCCAGTGGTCGGAAACACCGATTCCTTGACCGGATTGGTAGCGTTCGGGCGTGCCTTTGCTGCTGACCTGGGCCGGATTCAGGTTGGCAATCTGGACAGAATCAGCGCGAATGCGAGCTGTTGTATTTCCGCCACGGGCATCGGCGAACAAGATCATGTCGAGGAACGACCAGCTGTCGCCGCGCGCGTAATAGTGGCTGCCTTTGCAGCCTCGGCAGCCGATATCGTGGGCCAGCGTCCAGTGCGGCCTGGCATAGGCATCGAGCATTCCCTTTTCATTATCTTCCGTGCTGGTCGTGTTGAAGTCGCCCGCGGCAAAAGCCGGGCGCTCGTCCGGGAGCGCATTGAGAAGCTCGGTTAAGTGCCGGTACGCGGCGATACGCATCCCGGTCGGGTGATAGGGTGCCGGGAAATGCACGCTGAAGCCCGTCAGTATGGAACCGTCGGCCAGCTGGAAGTCGGCCTGCAAAACACCACGCGTATCGCGATCGCGCTCTGCGAATTGCGACAACGCCAGTGGATGCAGGATCGGCGGATGGGCGAGCGGGATACGCGACAGGAAGGCCACGTCGATGCCACGATTGTCCGCACCTTCAACCAGTATCGCCGGCTCGTAACCAAGATCATTCAAGTACCCGGTTCGCAGTCGTTCCAGAATTTCGACGTTCTCAACTTCCTGCAATGCGATGATGTCGGCACCCTGACCGCCATTGACCTGGCGGATCGTATCGGCCAGCGTCGTCAGCTTGTGTTCGATTGTTTCATCGCTCCAGTCGAGGTTGAGGCACTCATCCCGCCAGCGCGCGACTTCTATCTCATTGCATGCGGCTATGTGCGCGTCGTTTTGCTTTGCCTCGATTGGCAAGTACGCTTTGTCGTCTTTGCCCGGGTCGTCTTCGTTATCGAACAGGTTCTCGACGTTGAAGGTCATGACGGTGACTGCCAGCGGAGCCGTCGTGGCTTTGGCGGCGGGTTCCTGTTTGACAACGCTTGTGCAGCCGGCCAGTAACAGCAAGACCGATATCATGGCCAAAATCGAGTGCGTGCTTGTTCTGTTCATTCAGTGGGCGCTCCGTTGAAATCGATGAGCAGCAGCCGCGAATGTTTATTCTCGCCAGTGACGACAACCATTCGCGAGTCATTGCCGAACGCGATCGCTTCGGCGTTCCTGAAATTTCCGAGGCTGACGCGCTTTGGGCGGGTGTTCAGTGCATCGAACCAATCCTGGTCCGGCTGCCGCGTATAGTAGTACACCGCGCGGTAAGTCAGTATGACAGCGGCAAGGTTGTCGGCCGAAATATCCATGCCCACGGGCTGCCAGTGCCAGTCGTTGGTTTTCGGTGCGAACTCGACGTCCCGCCGGGAAGGCGGCGGCAGGCTCCGGATCGTGCCCAGCCATTTCGCTGTGACCTTCTTGTCATCAGCCGGATGCAAAGGCACTTCATAGAGGACCGGCGGAGTGTTGCGCTTCGTCAGCACGAGTGCGCGCTGGTTTTCGATATCAACCGCGACCGATTCGGCGTCGCGTGGCCCGTCCGGGTATTTGAAGTCGATCTGCCAGGCGACCTTTTTCTTTTCATTTTTAGCGGCGACCGGTTCCTTTACGACGTACAGCGTGCGTGACTTGCGTTTTGCGTCGTTGTCGCCAATATCCGCGACGAGGAGATACGGTTTGCCGTCGATGCTAAACGAAGCCAGGTCTTCCCAGTCAACGTTGTCGGACTTCTTGAGATCGAACTCACCGATGCGCTTGCCGCGGGGATTGATCGCGTGAACCCACTCTTTGGCGCCGTTGTCATTGATGATCCAGAAAACATTCTCCTCCCGTTGGGAGCGCGCAAGGCCGCTGGCCTCGCGAATGTTGGG
>CAMYMP010000551.1 GCA_947259435.1 uncultured Woeseiaceae bacterium | reverse complement strand
CGTATTGTGGGGTGGCTGGCTTTTCTTCGTGCGCGGCGTGCAATCCATTCGCTCGATGAACCTCAACATGTTTACGCTGATCGCGCTGGGCGTCGGCGTTGCGTTTATTTATTCACTCGTAGCGACGGTAGTCCCAAGCATCTTTCCCGAAGCGTTTCGCAACGCGGCCGGCGAGGTGGCCGTCTACTATGAAGCGGCGGCGGTCATTACGACGCTGGTATTGCTGGGGCAGGTACTGGAACTGCGCGCGCGCAGCCAAACCTCCGGCGCAATCCGCGCATTGCTCGAGCTCGCGCCGCCCACGGCAAACCGAATCCGCGCTGACGGCAGCGAAGAGGAGATTTCCATTGATGAACTGGCATCAGGTGATCGCCTGCGCGTTAGGCCCGGCGAAAAGATCCCGGTCGACGGAACCGTCGCCGAAGGTAGCAGTAACGTCGACGAGTCGATGATCAGCGGCGAGCCCCTGCCAGTCGAAAAACGAGTGGACGATACGGTTGTCGGCGGCACAGTCAATGGCACCGGCGGCTTTGTAATGGTGGCAACAAACGTCGGTGATGACACGCTGCTGTCCCAAATCGTGAGAATGGTCGTCGAGGCGCAGCGCACGCGCGCGCCGATTCAGAGACTGGCTGATTTGGTCGCCGCCTGGTTCGTGCCCACGGTCGTTACCATCGCGGTCGTAACATTTGTTGTCTGGGCGTGGCTCGGTCCGGATCCGGCAATGGCTTATGCGATCGTCAACGCCGTGGCGGTGCTAATAATCGCGTGTCCATGCGCATTGGGTCTCGCAACGCCAATGTCGATCATGGTGGGAACTGGTAAGGGCGCGCAAAACGGAATCCTGATCAAGAACGCAGAGGCGCTGGAAACCTTCGAGAAAGTAGACACGATCGTGGTCGACAAGACGGGCACCCTGACCGAGGGTCGTTCTGAACTCGTGATGATCGATCCGCTCGGGGGGTTCAGCGAAGAATCACTATTGTCGCTGGCGGCGTCGGTCGAAGTCGCGAGCGAACATCCATTGGCGGCCGCAATTGTGGCGGGTGCGAACAAGCGCTCGTTGCCCTTGCATACGCAGCAGAATTTTGAGTCGGTCACGGGGCAGGGCGCACAGGCGACAGTAACGGGCAACTCGGTCGCCGTCGGCAACGAAAGGCTGATGAAGGCGGCCGGCGCTCATGACACCGAGCTCGCCCGGCGAGCTGAGACTTGCCGGGAGGAAGGGCAGACGGTCATGTTTGTTGCGGTGGATGGCAAGGCCGCCGGACTTCTTGGTGTCGCGGATCCTATCAAGGCAACGACGCCACAGGCGATCGAACAACTGCATCGCTCCGGGCTTCGCGTTGTGATGCTCACCGGCGACAGTGCAGCAACAGCGCATGCGGTCGCACGAAAGATCGGTATCGATGAGATACATGCTGACGTTTCACCGGAAGACAAGATTCGCGTTGTACGCGAACTGCAATCCAGGGGTTCGATCGTGGCGATGGCCGGAGATGGCATTAACGACGCCCCGGCGCTAGCGCAGGCCGACGTCGGAGTCGCCATGGGGACCGGTACCGATGTGGCGATGGAAAGTGCCGGAGTAACCCTGGTGCGGGGTGATCTCCTGGGAGTGGCCAAGGCACGCGCGCTAAGCCAGGCGACTATGCGGAACATCCGTCAAAACCTGTTTTTTGCATTCGCCTACAACACGGCAGGCGTGCCGATAGCAGCCGGAATCCTGTACCCGTTTTTCGGCCTGTTGTTGAGCCCCATGATCGCGGCCGCAGCAATGAGCCTGAGTTCGGTATCGGTTATTGCTAATGCGCTTCGGCTGCGCAAAGCGCCTCTATGATGATCGTCAGGCGTCGAGATCCGGTATCAGCTCGCTCTCGAGGTTCGTGATCATGTCCTTTAACAACAACTTGCGTTTCTTGAGGCGCCGTATACGCAGTTGATCGACCATCGGGTCTTCCTGCAGACGGTCAATCAGGTAGTCGAGGTCCCTGTGACTGACGCGCAGCTCGCGCAATCGCTCGAGCTGCTTAAACGATTCGGTGTCGATCTTGTCCGTCATGGAGTCATGCTACTCGCTGTCGCGTAACAGCGCCAACCAGTCTCTGTCGGATGCGCCGACGACAAAGAAATGCGGGTTCAGGATGTCGGCTTTCGCATTGTACGCCATTGCTTTTCCGTCCAGCGTAACGACGCTCCCGCCGGCTTGCTCGACGACCGCCTGGGCCGCTGCCGTGTCCCATTCCGACGTTGGTCCAAGCCGCGGGTAGAGGTCGGCACCCCCTTCGGCGACGACGCAGAACTTCAGCGAGCTGCCCATGGGTACCATG
>CAMYMP010000550.1:6269-7685 GCA_947259435.1 uncultured Woeseiaceae bacterium | reverse complement strand
TTGATCATCAGACACGTTTGCTTCCGTCATTTGCGCCATTGTCATACAGCTATCCTTCGACCTCAATCGAGATCACCACTTCTTTTCCATTCGTTTCCGAATTATTACGGCGGTCAGGTTCATCAGCAAAAGAAATCCGAGCAGCACGACGATTGCCGCGGACGTGCGTTCTGCGAAAGCGCGTTCGGGACTATCGGCCCACAAGTAGATCTGCACCGGCAGGGCCGTCGCGGGATCTGAAAATCCTCCGGGAACATCGACGATGAATGCGACCATGCCGATCATCAATAATGGCGCCGACTCGCCCAGCGCCCGGCTCATGCCGATGATAGTGCCTGTGAGCATGCCCGGCAGGGCCAGCGGCATCACGTGATGAAACACCACCTGCATCTTCGATGCACCGAGTCCCAGTGCCGCCTCGCGAATTGACGGCGGAACGGCTTTTATTGCGGCGCGCGACGCGATGATGATCACGGGCAGCGTCAACAACGAAAGCACGAGGCCGCCGACAAGCGGCGCAGATCGCGGGATCGCCATCCAGTTGATGAATACGGCAAGTCCCAACAAACCGAAGACGATGGAGGGAACAGCCGCGAGATTGTTGATGTTGACCTCGATCAGATCGGACCAGCGGCTGCGCGGAGCGAACTCCTCGAGGTATATCGCCGCGGCGACGCCGATAGGAAAAGCGAGCAGCACCGTCACGATCAGCATGTAGAAAGAGCCCATCAGCGCGCCCTTGATGCCGGCGAGCTCGGGTTCGCGCGAGTCACCGTTCGAAAACAGCGCATAATTGAACCTGGTTTCCAGGCGGTCTGTATCCTGCAATTTCTGAATCCATGACAATTGCCTGTCGGACAGCGGTCGCAGTGCTTCGTCGAGAGAAGCGTCGATATTGCCTTTGACATACATATCAACGACTGACGATGCGGGCACCCAAAGCGACTCTTTGGCGCCGAGCAGTGCAGGATCGGCTTCGATCATGTCCCGCATCTGGTAGCCGGCGCCGACACTGACGAGCTTGTTCAGCTCGCGTCGCTCGCTCCGTCCGGAGACGCCAGGAAACTCCGACCGCAGCGCACTGCGGACCAGTCCATCGAAGTCCGCATAGGTCAGATCCCATTCGCCGCCGGGCGCTATAACGTCCTCGCTGAATTCGACATCCAGCTTGACAAATGTCTGTACAAACGCTGTCGAACTCTTCACAAACAAGTCGGCAAAGAAGACGCCCAGGAAGATGACGCCGACCGTGGTTGCGAGCATTCCTGTCAGTTGAAAAAGGAATTCGCGACGCCGCCTGCGTGGCAGACCGGCTTCCACTTTGCGACGCGTAATCTGGGACGATTCCATTGATTCAGCTCTAATCCGCTAGTCGTACTGTTCGCGGTATTTGCGCACGACTTGAAGTCCAACGAC
>CAMYMP010000550.1:0-6217 GCA_947259435.1 uncultured Woeseiaceae bacterium | reverse complement strand
TCCTGGTCGCCGACCAGCAGCGTAACGATCTGCACCGTCACGGTTGTCACTGCCTCAAATGGGTTGGCCGTCAGGTTCGCGGCGAGTCCCGCTGCCATGACGACAATCATCGTCTCACCGATCGCGCGCGATACGGCCAGCAGAATGCCACCGACGATGCCCGGCAGCGCCGCCGGAAGTATGACCCGGGTCATGGTTTCGGAGCGGGTCGAGCCCAGTCCGAGGGCGCCGTCGCGCATTGCGATCGGAACGGCATTGATTGCATCGTCAGCGAGCGACGAAACGAGCGGGATGATCATGATCCCCATGACGAGTCCGGCCGCCAACGCACTTTCTGATGCAACGTCGATGCCGAAAGACTCCCCGGCGCGTCGCACCCAGGGCGCCACGGTCAGGGCGGCGAAAAACCCGTAAACAACTGTTGGAATTCCCGCCAGCACCTCGAGCAGTGGCTTGGCAACGTCCCGGATTCTCTGTGACGAGTACTCTGCCAGGAAGATCGCGGTCATTAGCCCGACAGGGACCGCAACGAACATCGCTATAGCCGTAATCAACAAAGTGCCTGTAAAAAGCGGCACAGCACCGAAGCTTCCCGAGGAGCCGACCTGATCGGCGCGAATCGCTGTCTGCGGGCTCCAGTTCAAGCCGAACAAGAACTCGGTAACCGGTACCTTCTGAAAAAAGCGAATCGCCTCGAACAGGACTGAGAGCACGATGCCAATCGTCGTCAAAATCGCGATGCTGGACGCGGCGATGAGCCCCAGGAGAATGATCTGCTCTACCCGATTCCGCGCCCTGAGGTCCGGTCGAATGCGTCGCCAGGCGATGGTACCGCCCAGCCCGCCCACTCCCAGTGCGAGCGTCGCGAGTATGCGGCGACTGGTGGCCGTGTATTCGAGAAAACGCGCGGCTGCATCGCGGAGAACTGCATCGGATTCACCGCTGATGGCATCGCCGGCAGCAAGATTCTGGATATTGTTCACGAACAGGTTGAGTTCGCCTGCCGACAGAGATTGGTATGATTCCGGCAATCCCCGAACGACAAGCGCGACGATGACCGCCGGCTCGAAGAACATCCACAGCAACAGGACACCGAGTGCCGGCAACAGCAGCCAGATCGCGGTGAAGTAGCCATAGTAGCCCGGCAGCGAATGCAGAACCGAACCTTGCCGCGGACCGCCCACGAGAGCTACCGAACGGCGGCGCCCTCCGTAGAAGGCGACAACCGACATCGCAGCGAGTATCAGTATCAGCGTCGTACTTTGCACGTTAGTTCGCGGCTCCCGATTTACACGAAACAGCGGCGGCCAGCTGGGGACCGCCGCAGTCGGTCACTTTTGCTGGCAATTTGACTGCGCTCTTCCTGCGGCATCGGAATCAAGCCGCGATCCGAGAGGTAGCCTTCGTCGCCCCAGGCACGTTCCGACGTAAATTCCCGCAAAAATCCTCGCAACCCCGGAATAACATCCACGTGCGCTTTCTTTACGTAAAAATACAGCGGGCGTGACACTGGATAGTCGCCATCGGCAATCGCGTCGAATGTCGGCTTTACGCCGTCAACCCGTGAGCCTTTGACTGTCTCCGAGTTCTGGTCCAGGAAGCTAAAACCAAAGATGCCGAACGCAGTCGGATTAGCCTGCAATTTCTGCACGATCAGGTTGTCATTTTCGCCTGCCTCAACGAAAGCGCCGTCTTCACGAATCGTGTGACAAATCGACTTGTAGCCGTCCTTGTCCGTGCCCTTCAGCGCCTTGATCCACGGTATCGACTTGCAGCCACCTTCCATCGCAAGTTCTACAAACGCGTCGCGTGTACCGGATGTCGGCGGCGGCCCAAGAACCTCGATGTCCACATCCGGTAGTTCCGGATTGACATCGGCCCAGGTTTCGTAGGGATTCTCGATCAACTCACCGTCGCTCTCGCCCGGGACCATTTTCGCCAGTGCCAGAAATATGTCCGCCCGGGACAGGTTTACAGCCGTAGAGTCGATCGCGTTTGCGATAACAATACCGTCGTAGCCGATTTTGACTTCAACGATGTCGGTGACGCCGTTGCCTGCACAAATATCGACTTCTGACTGTTTAATCGCCCGGGATGAATTGGTGATATCCGGATGGGCGACACCGACGCCATCGCAAAACAGCTTCAGACCGCCACCCGAGCCGGTGGACTCGACTTTCGGCGTCCTGAAATCGGTGCCGCGCCCAAATCGCTCGGCAACAACTGTCGCAAAAGGATATACGGTCGAAGATCCAACGATATATATATAGTCTCGTCCTGCCTGCGCAACGGCAGCAGCCGACACGGCTGTCATGATGACAGCGCTTGCAAGCAATGCTATTGCTGTGCTTCTTTTGGCCACACTATCTCTCCGGGTTGATGGAATATAGGGCGCAGCTTAGCGACTTTGTGTTACCGAATTGTTGCAATAGCGTGTTAATGATGCTCATATACGAACGATAAAATCACTCTTTTTTTATTATATTTTTCATAAAGTTATAAAATACTCCGAGAATTGATGACAACATCTGGCGACAAAATCCCGGCACATCCGTCGATTACACTTCTGACGGAGCTCATCCGCCACCCCTCCGTCACGCCGGATGACGCCGGATGCCAGCAGATTCTTGCCGAGCGGCTGCGACGTCTCGGCTTCGAATGCGAGTCGATGCCGTTCGGCGAGGTCAGCAATCTGTGGGCCCGGCGTGGCGGCGACGCTCCGGTGCTGTGTTTTGCCGGGCATACCGACGTCGTGCCGCCCGGTCCGGAAGAAGAATGGACAACGGAGCCGTTCGAACCGGTCGCCCGCGACGGTTTGCTCTTCGGCCGTGGTTCGGCCGACATGAAAAGCGGACTCGCCGCGATGGTTGTTGCGCTCGAGGAATTCGTCGCCGCGCACCCGAATCATAAGGGCAGCCTTGCGATGCTGATTACCAGTGACGAAGAGGGCCGCGCCCGCGATGGCACCCTGAAGGTCGTCGAGACCCTGCACGCGCGTGATGAACACATCGATTGGTGCGTGCTCGGTGAGCCATCGAGCCAGGAAAAACTGGGCGATGTCGTGCGAATCGGCAGGCGAGGATCGCTAAGCGGCATTCTCACGGTGCGCGGAGTACAGGGACACGTGGCTTACCCTCAGCTTGCTAACAACCCGATTGCCCGGTTCGCACCCGTTCTGGCGGAAATGCATACCGTCGAATGGGACCAGGGCAATGAGTACTTCCCGGCCACGAGCTTCCAGGTTGTCGACATCAGGGCGGGGGTCGGTTTTCCCAACGTGACGCCCGGAGATCTCAGCGCACGTTTCAATTTCCGCTACTCGACGGAATGGGATCACAGGCGGCTTAGCGCCAAAGTGCACTCGATCTTTGATTCCCATGAGCTCGACTATGAGCTGAACTGGCACCTCTCTGGCGAACCGTTTCTGACTGACCCGGGCAGATTGACCGATGCGGTCAGCCAGGCGGTCCAGGAACAAACCGGCAGTGCTCCGGAGCTATCGACGGGCGGCGGCACGTCGGATGGCCGCTTTATTTCACCGGCCGGAACCGACGTCGTCGAACTCGGTCCGGTGAACGCGTCGATTCACAAAGTGAACGAACACGTCCGCATCGACGACGCGCGATACCGAGTCCGGCCATGCAGATGAATACCCACGCCGGCATGGACAGACCAAGGAAGCTCCAGACGACTTCGGCACATTCTCCGGAACCCTCGAAGACCATGCGCAGAGCTTCGCCGAGCGGGAAGTTGTCGAGCATATAGTCGAGACCCGGGCCGCAGGACGGGACCTCGCTCGGCGGAAGATTCTGCAGCCGCCAGTGCCATCCGGCAATCGTCGCGCCGTCGCCCGCAAACAACAGTATGAGTATCGCGTAGACGCGCCGCCCCCAACCGCTCGGGTCATGCAGGGCTGCAAGCAGGAATATGACACCCAGTCCAATCACCGCAACCCGTTGCAGGACACACAGCGGGCACGGGTCGAGCAGCAACACGTGCTGGGCGAAAAGTGCGAAACCCATCATGCCGACACAGCACAAAAAGCCGGCGAAATTAAGAAAGCGGGGTCCGGGAATATTCATTGCTCGTTATTCAGATTCTAGATCGGCTGCGTCGGAAATGCCGGTATGCTCGCAGATGTTCTTCGCGTGGTCACCGATACGTTCCAACGAGCGGGCCGTCCAGGTGACATTCATGACGCGTTTGATACTGCGCGGATCTTCCATCATAAACGTGATGCACTGACGCTGAATCGCATTGTATTCTTCGTCGACCTGCTCGTCCTCACGCACGACCTCGAACGCATCATCGACATCGAGACGCGCAAAAGCATTCATCGCGTCCCGCAGCATGTGTGAGACATGCGTACCGAGCGACTTCAATTCGCGATAGGAATCCGACGGCCGGTCCATGCCCGCCAGTTTCGACGCCAGGAATCCGATCTTTTCGGCCTCGTCACCGATTCGCTCCAGGTCCGTGATCGTCTTGATTATCGCGACGATCAGACGAAGGTCGCCAGCCGCAGGCGATCGCGTGGCCAGGATGCGGCTGCATTCCTCGTCAATATTGACTTCGAGATCGTTGACCTTGTAGTCGTCTTTCGCGACCTTTAGTCCCAATTCGCTGTCGCCGCTGACGATTGCCGATATTGCAAGTGCCAGCTGCGCCTCGACGAGACCGCCCATTGCAAGTACGCTGTTCCTAAGGTCCTCGATGTCCTTATTGAAACGCCGCGATATGTTATGTCACTCGAATTTGAACCTGACGTCAAGGCCGCACACACCCGCTACTTCCATTTCCATTGGGTGTCGAGCATGAGCCGGTTGTAGTCGCTTTTGCTGCCTGAGCTGATGTCGGCTTCGTTAATGAAGTAGTGAGCACCGATCGACCAGCTCTTGCTGATCCCGTAGTTCAGCTGCAGCAAGTGACCTTTGTTGTCAGTTCCGCCTCCGGCAAAATCCGAGTCTGTCAACAAGCCGAGCACGGAATCCGCCTCCTTGTTCGCGTAAAGATAGGCGAACTCGACCTGGCCTCGATCGTTCGCCTGTCCTACCCGCGTACCGACAGCCCATGCCGTATCGTTGTCAGACGGATCGCTGTTATTCACGTAATCAAGAAAGACGACGGTCGGCCAATCGCCCAGATTGAATGAAGCTTCAGCAAAAACCTCGGTCAACAAGTAGTCGTAGAGATATGTGCAGCTCGTGTCGGGCGTACTGCCGCAGGGCAGGCCGCCAGCCTCGACAGCAGAATTGCCGTAATAGTCGCCTGCGTCGGCGGGATCACCGAATGTCGTTCCCTCGCCCTTGGTCTTTATCGAGTAATAGCCGATGCCGCCCTTGACCGTCGCGCCGCCGATCTCGCCCGACGCACCGAGTTGCCCGCCCCAACTGAAATTGCTGTTGCTCTTCCTGGTGTCGCTCTCGAGGTAAGTACCGATCGCGTTCGCAAAGAACCAGTCACGCTTGTACGTCAGTGCGACCCCCTCTGGCGTCCAGTCGCCGTCCCAGAGCAGCTGCTGTTTACCGACGCGCATTAACGGGTTCTTGTATTTGCCACCCATCAAACGCAGACCATCAGTCACTTCCCAGTCAACGTACGCCAGATTCAAAACGACGCCCTTCGACGAACCACCACCGCCCAGAGTCTGGTTCGCCGACACTGGGTCATCACTGCCCGTGGACAGGCCGAAAACCACTTCGACGTCGTCTGCCAGGTCGGCGTGAATGTTGGCGCGTGCACGAATCCGGTTGCGGTTGCGCTCCGGGCTGCCCTCAACGTCGATGTTCTCGTAGCGATAACGAAAATCCCCGTCCAGCCTGATTCGGTCTGGCCATGACCCGGCAGCCTTGGCGGTGCCCGTCGCCTGAACCTGCGTAATACTCGTTTGCGCGTCAGCAACGGTCGTGGCCGTCTGCGCCTGAGAACGTTTTAGCTCCGAATTTTCGGCGGCGAGTTCGTCAAGCCGTTGCGACACGGCCGCAAGCTGCCTGCGCAGCTGCTCGAAGTCTTCGTCGCTGACCTCGCCAAACGCCGTGGACCATGCGAATACATTGACCATCAACAACAGGATGAGCTTTCGCTTCATTTTGTACTCCAGGGGTAATAGTGAGATGTTGCACAACCCACTCGCTTGCAGGAAGAGGATTCTGCCTCGGGTTCTTTACAGAATTGTTACAGTACCGTAACCGAATCTTTACGCACGCAATTCAGGCGC
>CAMYMP010000549.1 GCA_947259435.1 uncultured Woeseiaceae bacterium | reverse complement strand
TGTTGCGCAGCAGCGCTGCGGCAACAGCACTATCGGAACAGACATATCACCTCTTCATTGCTTCGAAGAACTGCGCATTCGTCTTCGTATCCTGCAGCTTGTTGAGCAGAAACTCGACGGCGGCAAGCTCGTCCATCGGATGCAGCACTTTTCGGAGTACCCACATCTTCTGCAGCTCGTCTGGATCCGTCAGCAGCTCTTCCTTGCGCGTGCCCGAACGGTTGATGTTGATGGCCGGGAATACGCGCTTCTCGGCGATTCGGCGATCCAGGTGGATCTCCATGTTGCCGGTGCCCTTGAACTCCTCGTAGATGACCTCGTCCATCTTGGATCCGGTATCGACAAGCGCAGTCGCAAGAAACGTAAGGCTGCCGCCCTCCTCGATGTTGCGCGCCGCACCGAAGAAACGCTTCGGCCGATGCAGCGCGTTGGCGTCAACGCCACCTGTCAGGACCTTGCCCGATGACGGCACGACCGTGTTGTAGGCGCGCGCCAGGCGCGTTATCGAGTCGAGCAGGATTACGACGTCGCGCTTGTGCTCGACGAGACGTTTGGCCTTCTCGATGACCATGTCGGCCACCTGCACGTGGCGGCTGGCCGGCTCGTCGAACGTGGACGACACGACTTCACCGCGTACCGTGCGCTCCATCTCGGTGACTTCCTCAGGGCGCTCGTCAATGAGCAGCACCATCAGGTCGCACTCGGGATTGTTGGCCGAGATCGCTGACGCGATATTCTGCAGCAGCATCGTTTTACCGGCTTTCGGCGGCGAGACCAGCAGGCCGCGCTGGCCCTTGCCGATAGGCGCCACCATATCGATGATGCGCGCGGTCAGGTCCTCGGTACTGCCGTTGCCCTGTTCGAGCTTCAAACGCTCTTTCGGGAACAGCGGCGTCAGATTCTCGAACAGCACCTTGGTGCGCGCGTTCTCGGGCGCATCGTGGTTGATCTGCCCAACCTTCAACAGCGCGAAATAGCGTTCGCCGTCCTTTGGCGGACGAATCAAACCCGATACCGTGTCGCCGGTGCGCAGGTTGAAGCGCCGGATCTGGCTCGGACTGACGTAGATATCGTCAGGGCCGGCCAGGTACGAGCTGTCCGCTGAGCGCAGGAAGCCGAAGCCGTCCTGCAAAATCTCGAGCGTACCGTCGCCGTAGATGTCCTCACCGAGTTTGGCGTGCGCTTTCAGGATCGAGAAAATAATGTCCTGCTTGCGCGAGCGCGCCAGATTCTCGAGGCCCAGCGATTCACCAAGTTCCACGAGCTTCGCCGCTGGCCGAGTCTTGAGCTCGGTCAGATTCATGACGTTCTTGCTCGCTTCGAGCTGCTCGGGCGGAATTACCTCGAGGCTCGCGTCGTCGTCGGGATATTCACCCTGCGGCGGACGACGCCGGCGGCGACGATTCGGGCTGCCCTTGCTCTTGTTGCCGGATTTGTTTGGCCGGCTTTTCGTTTGATTACCCAAGTACCCTCTCACAGATTACTGTCCAGGAAGTCGATTAGTTGTGATTTCGATATCGCGCCCACTTTCTGCCCCTGGGGCGCGCCATCTTTGAATAACATCAGCGTCGGAATGCTGCGAACACTGAACTTCTGTGGCGTGCCCGGGTTCTCGTCAATGTTGATTTTGACGACATTCAGCTTGTCCGCGTATTCGCTGGCTGCCTCATCGAGCAGCGGTGCGATCATCTTGCAGGGCCCGCACCATTCGGCCCAGAAGTCCAGAAGGACTGGCTTGTCGGACTGCAGAACGTCCGCTTCAAAAGTACCATCACTGGTGTGCACGATGTTTTCGCTCACCGGCTACTTCCTCCGTTACAGTCGTGGATTGAGTTGATGTCTGTAATGCCCGTCATCAGCCCCACTGATCAACGGACATTTCAAAATGGATGACGCTGCCTCAACTATCAGGCAATATGTCGCAGCTTTGTTGCGAAAGCTTTCCGGCTTCTATTACGGAATCGGTGATAGCGAAACTGGCGGGCGCGACGGCTGTAGCGTCGAATTAGGCCCAATTTGACCGTTTCGCGAGCCATTTTGCAAGTCTAAATCCGACATTTTTTGGTTCTTTTCTTATGTCTCAAAACCATCTGAGCGACCTCAGATTCGACTCTTTACAGATCGAGGAGCGGGTCCAGGCCGGAATCCGCGATGCGGGCTTCGAGTTCTGTACGCCGATTCAGGCCAGCACGCTGCCGATCGCGCTCGAGCAGAAAGACGTCGCCGGCCAGGCCCAGACGGGCACGGGCAAGACCGCGGCGTTCCTCATCGCGACCTATCAGCGCCTGCTCAAGCACGAGGCGCCCGCCGACGAGAAGAAGCAGCCGCGCGCGTTCATGCT
>CAMYMP010000548.1 GCA_947259435.1 uncultured Woeseiaceae bacterium | reverse complement strand
TCAGCCACGATGGCGAATTCTGGCAGTTCGAGAACCGGCGGCTGCAGCTTCGCTCCTATCAGCAACCCCGACTGCCACTCGCCATCGCGTCGTCTTTTTTCAGGGTGGCGGCCCAAAGCACCATGTTGGCTACGGAAAAGGCGTTTAAAGGATCGCTGCGGTAATACTCGTTGGCGCTGTCCCAGGCGAGCTGCAGTCTGCCGAGATTGAGGTAGGCCCAAGGCAATGAAGACGAATTGAGTGTGGGCTTGCCGAGCTTGAGAAACTCATCGATAGCCGCTTGTGACTGGTGAAACTCGTAACGCAGCGAATGGACGAGCGCAAGGGTGTTCAATGCATCGGCCTGGTCCGGATCAATCTCAATAGCTTGCGTCGCATGATTGATAGCGAGTTCGCAGTCAGGGCTGCGATGGTCCATACCCATCCAGCAATCGAAGCCATACAGAAAAGCCATCGCCGAATGTACTGCGGCATAACCGGGATCAAGCTGCCTGGCTTGCTTCAGCGCTTTCATGCCATCGGATTGCGCCATCGGTGTGCCGGGTACGAGTTCGGAGTATTTTCCCTGCAGGTACAGACGATGCGCTTCCATATTCTGTGTTGGCGCGGACTTTCGCAGGTTGCGCTGCAAATCGCTGTCCGACTCATCGATACCCAGTCGCAATGCGACGGCCCTGACCAGTTTGTCCTGCAGATCGAACAGGTTTCTCGTTGCGCCCTCGAACCGTTCCGACCATTGGACCCGGCCGCTGTCGTTGATCAGTGAAACAGACACGACCAGCCGTTCCCCGATCACTTCGAGCGTGCCCTCAACGACGTACTGAACATCCAGTTTCGACGATATGTCCGGGATATCGAGACCCGAGGTGACGACCGCCTCCGATGACGTGCGGGCGGGCACCCGCAGCAATGGGATCTGCTGCAGCGACGAGCGAAGGCTGTCAGCAATGCCGAGACCATATGGCTGCGCGACTGGCTCGGCGCTGTTTGTCCTTAGCGGTAGGACGACAACGCTCACCTCGGAGAGGCGGCCGGTAAAAACCGTGTAGGAAAGATACGCTCCTCCGCTCAGGAACAGGCCTGCCGCGATCACGGCGACAAGTCCCGTAATCGATCCGGGGGAGGCCCGTCTCACTCCCTCCGCGGATGCGTCGAAGAGCCACGATAACACCAGCGCGACCGGGAAGCCGAGCACGAACAAAACGGCCAGGGTGTTGCCAACCCACTGCGGTGCACCCAGGCGGTCGGTGAGGAATATCAGGATCTCAGCCGCGAGCCAGGCGGTCGGAATATAAATAGCGCCTGTTGTTAAGACCTTTCTTTTTATTAGTTCGGAGAACAGGCTCATGCAGACCACTCGGAATACAGTTTTTGCGCCAACCTGACGTATTAATTCAAGTTACCAACCTTCCTCTACCTAACTGTAGTTCATGAGCGGTCTGGCGCAACGCGTGAAGTTTGCGTGTATCGGCTGTGCATCGTCATGCGTAGTAATGCCAATTATGCAGCGGACGCCCCGATAACTGGTTGATAAATAAGGGCTGAATCAATCGCTTAGCGTTTCTGAAAATCCGCGTGTCGGTGGTTCGATTGACTGACCGGAAGCTTTGCTGCCTCCGAAAAGGTGTCAGGTTTATTTTTTGAAAAATAAACCTGACACCTTTTCGCGAGCTTTTCCATCCGCGGCCGAGGCATTCTGAAATCAGGCTGCGGGCACACTTGCCGAGGATGCTTTGCGCCTGTCGTTCCACTCCAGTACCGAGATCGTCAATGCCGGCAACATCGTGAGCGACACGATAGCCGCGCCGAGAATCCCGAAGAGTACGATCACGCCGACGCCGCGATAGAGTTCTGTTCCGGCGCCCGGAATAAACACCAGCGGCGAGAGTCCGCAGATTGTAGTCAGCGTCGACATCGCAATCGGGCGCAGGCGCGATGCAACTGCTTCCCGAACCGCGTCAATCGGTGCAGAACCCGCTTTCTTCATATGCTGCATGGCGCGATCGACAATCAGGATAGGGTTGTTGACGACCGTGCCCATCAGGATCAGAAAGCCCAGCATGGAGATCATGTCGAACGACTGGTGCAGGCTGCCCAGACCAAGCCACGCCAGCACGGCTCCGACGAAGTTCAAGAGGGCCAGCCCGACGATACCACCAGCGATACCGAGCGGAATCGTCGTCATAATCAGCATCGGGTATCCCCAGTGCTTGAAGATCGCAACCAGCAATAGATACACGATCACGAGTGAGACGGGCAGATTGGCAGCGAGCGCGCTTTTGGTCGCATCAAGCTGGTCGCTGGCGCCGGAGATATCGACATTGACGCTCGCTGGCAATGCGCCG
>CAMYMP010000547.1 GCA_947259435.1 uncultured Woeseiaceae bacterium | reverse complement strand
GCCGCGCGTCGCGCCTGGGCGGCTCTGATGTCTTCCCCGTGAGCCCAGGTGGCGTGAGTGCCGCTGCATATCCTTTCCGGCAGGATGATCCTCGCCACCGGCCCCGCCTCGATGTTCGTAGCGTCGATGATGACGCATTCCGAGCGATCTTCGATGAGGTCCGTAACGAATGACACGAGGTAGCCATCGTCTTCACCCTGAGCATTCAGCCGTGGCGCAAAACCGGCCTCCGAGCCGTAGCGCTGCGCTCCGAGTTCGACCGACCATGACTTGCCGGTCTCGACGTCGTGCTTGCAATAGCCCTTAAAAAGGAACCATCCCGGTTGCGGAATCGCACTGTAGGCATAGCGATACGGTTTGCCGCCGTAGCGCTGGTTCGGAATTCCAAACTCCAGCGTGCGGTCATCGAGACGCTGTTCTTTCGTCTCGCCGGTTTTCAGGTTGAAGCGCCAGCGGTGCAGTCGGGACCCCATCAGTTCCTGATCCAGGTAGGCCATCATACGTTCGAACCCCGGTGGCGCATTCGGGTAGCTCGCCGGCTCCGGATGCTCCTGGAAATAGCCGTCCAGCACGACCTCGTCGCCGTCCTCGTAGGCATTGATCCAGTGCAGAACATAGGTTGGATCGGCCTCAAACCAGCGAATCGCGTCCGGCGCGCCGTAACGCGGAATGATGCCGAAACGTGATGGAATCTCGGGGAAGAAGCGCACGGCGTGAATACCGCGCTGGAGCGCCTCCGGATCCCAGAACAATGGCAGATCATTGATGATCGTGTAGTTTTCGGTGAACGCAATGTCATGCGGCAAGCGCGGGCCTGGCAGCTCGATCGGAACATAATGTTTGAGCTTGTTGTCCGGTCCAACGACGCCGTAATGAAAATACGGTGCGTGTTTGGAGTAATTGAAGAAGATGAGATCGCCGGTGCTTTCGACCAGACTCGTGTGCGCCGAGATGCCGTCGATCGGCACCCAGGATTCTGTGCCGTATTGCTCAAGCGTATACGGGTCGAGGCGATAACCTTCGCCGCACTGATAAAACGTCGACAGAATTCGGCCGGCGTGCACGATGACATCGGTCGAAGAAGAGTCTTTCAACCACTCCTGCGCACCCCAACCCGGCCGTGTCGAGCGCTTGGGATGCTCCATCAGACCGGCCCAGAGAGAATGCCCTGCTTCCTGCTCCGCCTGGAACCCCTTCGTGCGTACGAAGCGGTTGCGATATTCCGCCTTGCCGTCGACGATGCTGATCGCATGAATCATGCCATCGCCATCGAACGGGTGGTAACGCCCAATCGCCTCGTGGATCTGATTTTCTGTATTGCGCACATAGACGCCATCAATATCGTTCGGAATCTCGCCGATGACGTCCATATCGGTCGCGTTGTACTCGGAGTAGTTCGGAGTCCACGCACCGCTCAGGTACGGATGATCATGGTCTTTGACGGTAGATTGAATACGATTAACAAGCTCGATCGTCATGGCGCCCTCGTTGATTTCATTGTGACGGCGGCTGCCCGGAGCCACCGCTAGACGTAGTCAGTCTAATAGTGAAAGTTACTTTAATAAAAGTTACCAGCGTGGAGCGCGCTTGGCAAGTACAGAAACACCCGGCTGCGGGCAGGGCAGGACTCAGCTTATTCCGCGCATCGCTCTAGTGTCGTAACCGCGAAATCGTAATCGTTCGCCTCGTCAGCGGCATATTCCTCGCGGCCGGTCTCGCGCCAGTCGCTGCTGTCGAAATCAGGCAGGAAAACGTCACCGTCGATTTCCACTCGCACACGCGTCAGATAAATCCGCTCGGCATGCGGCAAGAACTGCTGATAAATATGAGCACCGCCGATGATCATGATCTCCTCTGCATCCCCCGCAGCCGCGACGGCCTCACGGATCGAGTGCCTGACATCACAGCCCTGTGCCTGATAGTCAGCCTGACGCGTAATGACGATGTTCTGCCGACCCGGCAATGGGCGGCCGATTGACTCGTAAGTCAAACGTCCCATGATGATCGGCTTGCCCATGGTCAGGGCTTTGAATCGCTTGAGGTCGCCGGACAGTCGCCACGGCAGTTCGCCGTTCCGGCCGATGACATTGTTCGTCGACGCTGCGACGATGAGTGATATCACACGGCGACCGCGGCGCGTATATGCGGATGCGACTCGTAGTTCAGAATTTCGAAGTCCTCGAACTCGTAGTCGAAAATACTCGGCGGCCGACGTTTGATCTCAAGACGTGGCAGCGGCAGTGGTTCGCGTCGCAGCTGTTCATCGGCCTGCTTGAGGTGGTTGCTGTAGAGATGGCAGTCACCCCCCGTCCAGACAAAATCGCCATCCCCGAGATCGGCCTGCTG
>CAMYMP010000546.1 GCA_947259435.1 uncultured Woeseiaceae bacterium | reverse complement strand
AGTCGAAGCCGGCTGTCGAACCTTCCCAGTCGCCCGTCCTGAGCACGCGGACGTTCTTCTTTTCGGTCAACACGGCGGCGGCATCGGCGTCGATGCCCGGCGCCACGATGACCTCGACGAATTGCCTGTCGATGATTGTTTTCGCAGTCGTCGCGTCAAGCGCCTGATTGAACGCGATAATACCGCCGAACGCGGACGTCGGGTCGGTCTTGAACGCTTTCTCGTAGGCTTCGAGGATATTCCCGGCAACTGCGACGCCGCAGGGATTGGCGTGCTTGACGATGACGCAGGCGGGCGCGGCGAATTGCCTGACGCACTCGAGCGCCGCGTCGCTGTCGGCGATGTTGTTGTAAGACAAAGCCTTGCCCTGCAGCTGCTCTGCCGTAGCGAGCGAGCCCTTCGGCGCCTGCTGGTCGATATAGAACGCCGCGTCCTGGTGCGGGTTCTCGCCGTAGCGCATTCTCTGCACGAGCGTGCCCGCGTAAAGGATGCGCTCGCCCAGCGGGTCGTCGCCAAGCGAGTTCGACAGGTATCTGGTAATCGCCGTGTCGTAACTCGCTGTATGCGCGTAGGCTTTCGCGGCAAGGCGTCGTCGTGCTTCGAGCGACAACTCGTTTTTCTTCAGCGACTCGAGCACGCTGTCGTAGTCGTCGGGATCGACGACCACGGCGACACCGTCGTGGTTTTTCGATGCGGCCCGGATCATTGCCGGGCCGCCTATGTCGATATTCTCTACCGCGTCGTCGATCGTTGCGTCATTGCGCGCGATCGTCTGTTCGAACGGATAAAGATTTACGGCAAGCAGGTCGATCGGCTCGATGCCGTGCTCTTGCATCACGGCCTCGTCAGTGCCGCGACGTCCCAACAGGCCACCATGGATCTTCGGGTGCAAGGTTTTGACCCGGCCATCCATGATCTCGGGGAAGCCGGTCTTTTCGGCAACCTCGATCACGTCGATACCGGCCTCACGCAGGGCACGGCAGGTGCCGCCGGTCGAGAGAATCTCTGCGCCGATCTCTTTCAGACCGGCAACGAAGGGGATCAAGCCACGCTTGTCGGACACGCTGATGAGCGCTCGCCGCACCGTCAACATCGAATCACCTGGAGTAAGTGTATAAAAAGAATAAAAATATTAGTGAATCAGAGAATAGGTCCGGAGTTTCTTGCGCAGCGTACCGCGGTTGATGCCGAGAATGCCGGCGGCCTGGCTCTGATTACCGTCCGTGTAGTCCATGACGGCTTTAAACAATGGTCTTTCGACCTCACCCATGACGAGATCGTACAGATCTCCCGGGCGATCGCCATTGAGGGCGTTGAAATACTGCTTAAGTGCGTCTTCGGTGTGCTTGTGCAGTGGTTTGCTGCTTTTTGAGGCTTTGAATGAGGCGTTCTTCTTGTTTTTCTTTTGGGCCACGTTGATCAAATCCTGTTGTGCCTACGCTGCTTGAGGAATACCTCCGTGATACTGGTCGAAGTATTCCTGCGTCAGTCTAAGCTGTTCTGCCGCACTGTCGACGCGCACAACCCGGTAACGATAATCATCGGCATTTGCGAGATATTTGCAGTACCAGGTCAGATGCTTTCGAGCCACCCGCACACCGGTCGAATCCCCATAGAACCGATGCATATCTTTTAGGTGGCCGAGCATAGTATCACGCAAATCATTTTTTTCTAGCGGGGAAAATACGGACTCGTTTTGCATGCAACTCATAAGTTCTTGAAAAATCCACGGCCGGCCCTGCGCGCCGCGACCGATCATTAAGGCGTCTGCATTAGTTAGCCGCAAAACTTCAAGCGACTTCTCCGGAGTGGTGATATCGCCGTTTGCGATCACCGGAATCGCGATCGCGTCTTTGATCTGCGCAATCGTGTCGTACTCCGCCTCGCCCTGATAACGGCATGCTCGGGTGCGGCCGTGGACGGCGAGTGCCTGAATGCCACACTGTTCGGCGATTCTGGCGATGGCCGGGCCATTGCGGTGCTCCCGGTTCCAGCCCGTGCGAATTTTCAACGTTACCGGCACGTCGACCGCCGCGACTACGGCCTCGAGGATGTTCGCGACGAGTTGTTCGTCCTGCAAGAGCGCTGAACCGGCCAGTTTCCTGCAGACTTTTTTTGCCGGGCAGCCCATGTTGATGTCGACGATCTGAGCGCCGCGCTCCACGCAGGCTCTGGCGGCCATCGCGAGTTGCTGGGGCTCTGATCCGGCAATCTGTACCTCGCGATTTGGCTGTTTGCCAAAGGCTTGTGTCGGCGGTCGTCATTTCCGAGGTCGTCATGCCGGCCCCGAAGCGACGGCACAATCGGCGGAACGGCGCATCGGTAACGCCAGCCATCGGCGCGAGCAGGAAAGGGCTCGCGAGTTCGAACGGCCCAATCCTCACTTGAAGTCCTCGAGCGCGCAGCGCAGCTGCCCGCTCGCCAGCCGATAACAGACGTTGAGCTTGAATCCGGTCGCCTCGGCGACCGGCGACGCGATGGAAATTACGGCATTGAATGTGTTGCCGGGAGGCACGAGTTTTCGCGGATCGGCATCAGCGGCAAGATATTCGGCGGGATCGAGCACGCGGCTGCCAATAATCTCCTCAAATCGATCGGTGAGCGACACGTGCACGAGCGGGTAGGGCAGGCCTTGCTCAGATTCGTTGCCGACTCGTGAATAAATCGTTAGCAGTTCATTGCTCTCGTCCGTGCTGCCCTTGGTCGCCTCGAACCGCCAGCCCGAAATATCCCACGTCGGCGTTAGCGGCTTGCCGAGCATGCGATAGACCGGCCCGACGGCGCGATTGAATGCCGGCATGGTCGCCAGAGCCTCGCGGGTCTGATGCACAGCCTGCAACGCAAGCAGAACGAGC
>CAMYMP010000545.1 GCA_947259435.1 uncultured Woeseiaceae bacterium | reverse complement strand
AGAACAACAAGCGCATGCGGCTGCGGTTCTTTACCGGTGACAGCAACCCGCCGATCGTGCCATCACTCGTCCCTGTTTGGAACTCTGCAAACTGGTTCGAACGCGAAGCATTCGACCTTTTCGGTATTCTGTTCGACGGTCATCCCGACCTGAGACGCATCATGACCGACTACGGTTTTATCGGTCATCCGTTCCGTAAGGATTTTCCGCTGATAGGCAACGTCGAGGTGAAATACGACGCAGAGAAAGGTCGCGTCGTATACCATCCTGTGAGTATCGAGGAACGCACGCTCGTGCCGCGTGTAATTCGCGACGACAATCGTTATGCGGCCGCCCTCAGGGACGAAGCAGGCGATGGCTGAGATCCAGAATTTCACGATGAACTTCGGGCCGCAGCATCCGGCTGCGCATGGCGTACTGCGTCTCGTGCTCGAGATGGACGGCGAAGTGATTCAGAAAGCGGACCCGCACGTCGGCCTGTTACACCGCGGTACGGAGAAGCTTGCCGAGTCGAAGCCCTATAACCAGAGCATCGGTTACATGGATCGTCTCGACTATGTATCGATGATGTGTAACGAGCATGGCTATGTGCTCGCGCTGGAAAAGCTGCTGGGCGTCAAACCGCCGCTGCGTGCGCAGTACATTCGGGTAATGTTCGATGAGATGACGCGCATCCTGAATCACCTGATGTGGCTCGGCGCTCATGGCCTCGATATCGGCGCAATGACGATATTCCTGTACTGCTTCCGTGAGCGCGAGGACCTGATGGACTGCTACGAGGCAGTCTCGGGTACCCGCATGCACGCCACCTACTATCGGCCCGGCGGCGTTTACCGTGACCTGCCGGACACGATGCCGAAATACCAGGCGTCGAAGTGGCGCAGTCAGAAAGAAGTCGATCGCCTCAACGAAATCCGTGACGGCTCTTTGCTCGATTTCATCGACGCTTTTTGCGACAAGTTTCCAGGCTGCGTCGATCAGTACGAAACGCTCCTGACGGACAATCGTATCTGGAAGCAGCGCACGGTGAACATCGCTGTGGTCTCACCGGAACGCGCTTTGAATCTCGGCTTTACGGGGCCAATGCTGCGCGGGTCGGGCGTCGAATGGGATCTCAGGAAGAAGCAGCCATACGAAGTGTATGACAGGGTCGACTTCGATATTCCGGTGGGGGTGAACGGCGATTGTTATGACCGTTACCTCGTGCGGGTCGAGGAGATGCGGCAATCGGCGAAAATCATGAAGCAGTGTGTCGGCTGGTTGCGGGACAACCCCGGCCCGGTCATGGTGGAAGATTACAAGATTGTCGCGCCGACGCGGGTCGAGATGAAAGACGACATGGAATCGATGATTCATCATTTCAAACTGTTTACCGAAGGCTACTGCGTGCCCGAAGGCGAGGCGTATGCGGCCATCGAGCATCCCAAGGGTGAGTTCGGCGTCTACCTGATATCAGATGGCGCAAACAAGCCTTACCGCGTGAAGATTCGCGCGCCCGGCTTCGCGCACCTCGCGGCGATGTCGGAGATGGTCGAAGGACACATGCTGGCGGATGTCGTCGCCGTAATCGGCACGCAGGACATCGTATTTGGTGAGATCGACCGATGAGTGACGCGGATATTTTGTCAGATGATGTTCGCGAGGAAATCGATCGCTGGAAGGCGCGCTTTCCCGCGGACAAACAGCGCTCAGCCGTGCTCGGTGCACTGCATGCCGTGCAGCACGAAAATCACGGCTATTTGACGACCGAGCAGATGAATGGTGTCGCCGACTACCTGGACCTGCCGACTATACAGGTTTATGAAGTAGCCACGTTCTACTCGATGTTCCAGACCAAACCGGTGGGACGGCACGACGTTGCCATCTGCACAAACGTTTCCTGCATGCTGCGGGGCGCAGAAGATATCGTGCAACATGTCGAGAACAAGCTGGGTATCAAGTCGGGCGAAAGCACCGAAGATGGGCGCATCTTCCTGAAGAAAGAAGAAGAGTGCCTGGCGGCGTGCTGCGGCGCGCCCATGATGATGGTCGATCACAAGTATCACGAGAATCTCACGCCTGAAATCGTGGACGAGATCCTGGACGGGCTCAAATGAGCGCATTGAAACAGAACCTGGTTTGCTTCAATACGTTCGGCGAGGACGAACCGTGGTCGTTTGCAAGTTACGAAAAGCACGATGGCTACAAAGCGTGGCGCAAGATTCTCGCCGGCGAAATGTCTCCTGAAGAAGTCATCGAAGAAGTCAAGGCATCGGGACTTCGCGGCAGGGGCGGCGCAGGATTTCCGACCGGTCTCAAGTGGAGTTTCATGCCGCGTAATGCGCCGGTTCAGAAATATCTCGTTTGTAACTCGGACG
>CAMYMP010000544.1 GCA_947259435.1 uncultured Woeseiaceae bacterium | reverse complement strand
CGCGCCTCCTGTAGCGTTGATCGGAACGCCGCGATCAGCTCATGCGGCAGATCGCGAATGAACCCGACCGTATCGGCCAGGACAACCTCGCGGCCGTTTGGCAACTCGAGACGCCTTACGGTTGGATCCAGCGTCGCGAACAGCTGGTCTTCGACGTAGACACTGGCGTCGGTCAGCGCATTGAACAGGGTCGACTTGCCGGCGTTGGTATAGCCAACGAGCGCGACAGTCGGCACTTCGGCGCGCACCCGGTTCTGACGATTCATCGTGCGCCGCGCATCGACGTGTTCGAGCCGTGAATTCAGCTGCTTGATCCGCGCACCGATCATACGCCGGTCGGATTCGAGCTGCGTCTCACCTGGCCCGCGCAGTCCGATTCCACCTTTTTGCCTTTCGAGGTGGGTCCAGCCGCGTACGAGGCGCGTCGACAGATGCTGCAATTGTGCGAGCTCTACCTGCAGCTTGCCTTCAAAGCTCCGCGCGCGCTGCGCGAAGATGTCGAGAATCAGGCCGGCACGATCCAGCACGCGGCACTGCAGCTGCCGCTCTAGATTGCGCTCCTGGCTCGGCGAGAGCGCGGCCGAAGAGATAACCAGCTCCGCAGCGTGCGTCTTGATGCTGCTCGCGAGTTCGTCGAGTTTACCCTTACCGATAAAGTACCTCGGAGCAGGCCGACGTCTGTTGCTGACGATCTCGTCGACAATAACCGCCCCTGCCGATCGAGCCAGCTCCTGAAACTCTTCGCGTTCGGATTCGTCCGGCGCGCCCGCGGCGCCCGCGTGGACCAGAACTGCACGTTCGCCGCTTTGCGGTCGTTCAAACAAACATGAACTCCCGCGGCGATATTGAATTCAAATCAATCGTCTCCTGCTTCGTCGTCCGGTAACGGAAGGCGAACGTTGCGCGATGGCACCACAGTCGAAATCGCGTGTTTATATACCATCTGGTTGACGCTGTTCTTGAGCAGTACGACAAATTGATCAAATGAATCTACCTGGCCCTGAAGCTTGATGCCATTGACGAGGTATATCGACACCGGAACCTTCTCTTTCCGTAGTATGTTGAGAAACGGATCTTGCAGTGTTTGCCCTTTAGCCATGATTGGGTCTCCTTATTTTTGATATTTTTTGAACACCGCATTCCGGTGGCGCCGGTTGCCCGCGCGAGTTCAGCCTAAGCGTCGAAAAAGTCTATCAGAGTGGTGGATATGGCGTCGATTGTGTCAGCTTCAAGCGGGTCGAACGATTTCAGCCCCTGTTCGCTCCTGAGCCAGGTAATCTGCCGCTTCGCGAGCTGCCGGGTCGCCGCCAGGGCCTTGGCAGCCGCCTGCTCGAGCGAGCAGTCCCCGTCCAGATGTTGCCACAGCTGCCGGTAACCGACTGAGCGCATCGACGGATGCTCGGGCGTCAGCTCTTTACGCTCACGAAGTACTTTCACTTCATCCAAAAAGCCATTGTTTAACATAAAATTTAGTCGTCTTTCGATGCGCTCATGCAGAAGTTTTCGAGTCGCCGGTTGCAGCGCGAATTTGACGAATCGTACGTCCGTTTGCACTGACCCACAATGGCTCTCCTGCCACGCGCTGAGCGCCTTTCCGCTCGCCAGATACACTTCGAGCGCACGTTGAATGCGCTGCCGATCATTCGGTTTGATGCGTTCTGCCGCCTTCGGATCGACGGTCCGGAGTCGCTCATGCATTGCGGGCCATCCTAGTTGCTGCGCGTCCGCGTCGATTCCTGCGCGAATCCCGGCATCCGCAGGCGGCAGCTCCGCAATACCTTCGGTGAGCGCGCGAAAGTACATCATCGTCCCGCCGACGAGCAGCGGCACGCGGCGCGAGGCAAATATCGCGTCCATTTCGGCGCACGCATCACGCACGAAGTCGCCCGCGGAGTAGCTTTCCTCCGGATCACGAATGTCAATCAGCCGGTGCGGTGCGCGCCGCAGCGTTGCCGTGTCGGGCTTCGCCGTGCCGATATCCATGCCACGGTATACGAGAGCCGAATCGACGCTGATGATATCGAGCGGGAAACGTTTGCACAGACTGATCGCGACGTCGGTTTTACCCGACGCTGTGGGTCCCATAAGGCAAATGGCTTTTCTCACGATTCGGCGTAATTAGCGGCCGCGCAAGAACAGCCGGTCAAGCTCGGACATCGAGATCGCTGTCCAGGTCGGTCGGCCGTGGTTGCATTGGTCCGCACGCTCGGTGTTCTCCATCTCACGGAGCAATGCGTTCATTTCGCCGAGCGTCAGAGATCGATTCGCGCGTACGGAGTGATGACAAGCCATCGTCGCGAGAAAATCATGGCAAGCATCCTCGACCCGGTTGCTCTGTCCGGCCTCTGCAAAGTCCG
>CAMYMP010000543.1 GCA_947259435.1 uncultured Woeseiaceae bacterium | reverse complement strand
TGTCGAGAAATTCTTTGAGTCGTGACCCAGGCATGATCCTCTCCTTCTAACATCCGCAGACACGTCGTTCCCCCGAATCAGGCGTGCCCGGTAGGCGTCAGCTTACGCTCTTCAGCTCCAAAATTGAGCCTCGGAATCTGCCTATGCGCCGCGGGAATGCGTATGGGAAGATAGGTTTCCGCGCCACGAACGAGGAGAGGACACCATGGGATTCGCGCTATCAGATATGAAATTGACGAGCTCCGCCTTCGATCATGGCGGAAGCATTCCTACGCGCCATACCGGCGAAGGCGACGATGTCTCGCCGGCACTGTCCTGGTCGGGTGCGCCCGACGGCACGGCCTCCTTCGCGCTGATCTGCCACGATCCGGACGCGCCGCTCGTTTCCCCCGGCAATTATGGTTTTGTGCACTGGGTGCTGTACGGCATCCCGGCGTCAGTATCTCAGCTAACAGAGGGAACCGAAGACTACAATCAAGGCGCCAATAATTTCGGCAACAACGGCTATGGGGGACCTATGCCGCCCGAAGGTCATGGGCCCCACCATTATTTCTTCTGGTTGCTCGCCCTCGATTCCGAGCCTGAGCTTGAGCCAGGACTCGCGATGTGGGATCTGCTCGAGAAGATCGAGCCTAACGTCATCGCAATGAACCGACTTGTGGGCACTTACGAGCGATAAACCTCTCGCTCCGAAAGGGTCGGCCACAGTCTTGATCGTATGAAATGAGATACTGGCATCCAACAGGGATGCGAGGGGAAAAAATGAAACGAGTCAGGGCTGCAGGGTTGCTCATCGCGATGGTGCTCGTCGGGTGCGTCGTGACTGTCAATGACCAGGTATTAGTTGGCAAAGATCGCGTTGCGCTCTGGCAAAGCAAGCTGATCATTGCGCACCGCGGAGCAAGCGGCTATCTACCCGAGCACACACTCGCGGCGAAGGCGATGGCCTACGCCCAGGGGGCGCATTTCATCGAGCAAGATCTCGTCATGAGCAAAGACGACCACGTGGTCGTATTGCACGATCATTATCTTGATACGGTCACTAATGTCCGCGATGTATTCCCGGACAGGTCCAGGGCCGATGGCCGGTACTACGTTGTCGATTTTACGCTGGCAGAACTTCGTCAACTAACGGTGTCGGAGCGCTTCAAGTTGTCTGACGGGGTGAAAACTGCGGTCTTCGAGTCTCGATTTCCGCTCGAGAAATCGTCATTTCGAATCGCAACTTTCGCCGAAGAGATCGAGTTGATCCAGGGTCTTAAACAGTCGACGGGCCGCTCGGTCGGAATCTATCCAGAGATAAAGAGCCCGGCATTCCATCGTGGTGAAGGAAAAGACATCTCTGTTGCAGTACTCGATGTCCTGAAGACCTACGGCTACGACAAGCAGCAGGATTGGGTCTTTCTGCAGTGTTTCGATGCCAACGAGTTACAGCGTATTCGTCGCGAGCTGCTTCCGGCTATGAATATGACCGTAGCGCTGGTTCAGCTGCTGGGCACGGGGCCCGAGTTTCGGGCGGCGCTGACACCGGAGGGGATAAAAACGGTTGCCTCTTACGCTGACGGCATCGGTCCGTCGATGCGCTTGATTGTCGAGCCGGGCTCAGTTGCTGGGAAACTGAAAACCACCAACCTGGTCCAGCTTGCACACGATCAGGGTCTGACTGTACATCCGTACACGTTTCGCCGCGATCTGCTGCCAGTGTATGCAGAAGACTACGATGATCTTTTGAAAATTTTCCTGGACGATATCGGTGTCGACGGTGTGTTCACCGATTTCCCCGATCTCACCGTCGAGTACATCGAGTCTAATTTGTGATCGGTTTTCTTAAACCGGCCGCGCATCGCAGCCCGTTACCGGATGACAAGGTCGACGCGACATATCGGCGCCTTCGGCTGCAGGTATTTCTCGGCATTTTTGTCGGCTACGCCGGCTTCTACCTGGTGCGGAAGAATTTCGCACTGGCGATGCCTTACCTGGTCGAGCAAGGCTACTCGAAAACAGACCTTGGCCTGGCTTTGTCCGGAGTGGCGATCGCCTACGGCTTGTCCAAGTTCATCATGGGCAGTGTGTCCGACCGCAGTAACGCGCGCGTCTTCATGTCGCTGGGCTTGTTGTGTTCGGCGCTCGTCATGATCGTAATGGGTACCGTGCCGCTTGCGACCAGCTCGGTTACCTTCATGTTCGGGCTCCTATTAATTAACGGCTGGTTTCAGGGTATGGGCTGGCCGCCGTCCGGGCGTGTCATGGTGCACTGGTTTTCGACCAACGAACGCGGCACCAAGATGGCCATCTGGAACGTTGCGCACAATATTGGTGGTGGCCTGGTTGGTCCGATCGCAATTCTCGCGATGGCCG
>CAMYMP010000542.1 GCA_947259435.1 uncultured Woeseiaceae bacterium | reverse complement strand
ACCCGAGCTACAGCAAGCGCCAGTGCTGCGCTACCCGGCGGCCGTCATCGTTCTGCTCGTCGCCATTGTCGCGGTCCTGGGGACAGTCGAGGGCGGGCTCTGGGACGATAATCTGTCGAGCCTGAGCCCTGTGGCTGTTGAGCGTCTGGCGGCAGATCGTTCCCTTCGCGCTGCAGCCGTGACCCCGGACATGCGCTATCAGCTCGTGATGCACGACCCTTCACTCGAGACGTTACTGCAGGATAGTGAGTCGGCCGATCGCTTGCTGGCCGAAGCGGTCGATGACGGCCTGCTGCAGAACTGGCAGTCAGTCAGTCAGATGCTTCCCAGCCTGCAATCGCAGCAGCGCCGTCAGGACGCCATTCCGGAGGCGGAGGTACTGCGAAGTCGCCTTAGCAAAGCGCTCATCGGCACACCGTTTCGTACAGACGCTTTCGGCGCGTTCGCGGCCGGCGCGACCGCTGCAAAATCGCTGCCGAAATTGACACCCTCGGGCATCCACGACACGCCACTACGATCGTGGTTCGACGCGCACCTGCTGCAGCTTGGCGATGAATGGGTGTCACTGGCCTCTATCGTGCTACCACGGCCAGCTGAGCTGGCGGATCGTGTGTCGGGGTGGGGTATCGGGGCGAACCTTGTCGACCTGCAGGCGTCATCGGTCGAGCTCATGCGCGATTATCGAAATGGCGCCTTACGCACGATCCTGGTGGCATCGCTGATTATCATCGGGCTGCTGTGGTTTGCGCGTGGGGACTTTCGCCAAACACTGTGGATCGGGCTCACTGTCACTGCTTCACTCGCCGCGACAATCGCAGTCATAACGATGCTGCACGCCAGCCTGACCGTGATTCACCTGGTCGCCCTGCTCCTGGTGCTGGGACTGGGTCTGGACTACGCACTTTTCCTTAGCCGGGAAGAATCACCCGCCGCGCAGCGCGCAACCAATAAAGGTGTGCTTGCCTGCGCTGCCTCGACCACACTTGCCTTCGGCATTCTGGCCGGGTCTTCCATTCCGGTACTCAAATTCCTCGGCCTGACGGTCGCCTCGGGCGCGCTGTTCAGCTATCTGGTCGCGTATTCGGGGAGCCGGAAATGGCGCAGGACGATTAGTTGAATCGTTGTCTGAGATCACCGAGAAGGCTGCAGTCACCGTTGCCACCGGCACCCGTGTCGGCGAGTATTGAAAGCAACATGGGTGACAGGCTTTCCAGCCGGTCGCAGTTTTCCCGGAACTCCTTGTCGAGCTGTTCCGTTGGCTCCAGCAGCCCGGCGTTCAGGTCATACAGAATCGGTATTGCTGTTTGATCGAAAAACCGGCCTTTGCCCTGGTCCTCGTGTTTCTCGGCCGCGCGCGCCCTGAATGCCGACTGCATTTTTTCATTCAGCTCGCGCATCGCGATGAGCCCGGGCTGGGCGCTGCGAATGAACTCGATATCGGTCATGACGTTGCGAAAATATAACCAGGTCAATACGGACCAGTAGTACGCATAATCCCAAGTCGTCTTGACGACCATCAGCCGTGTGTCGCCGAATCCCTGGTACTGATGTTCATACAGACTCATCGTGCTGTCGTAGAACGACATGTACATTTGCTGGTACACGGCCGCGTGCATCGGAAACTGTGCGCCGGAACGCTCACGCTTGATCATGTCACTGATGAACGAATTGCTGATGCCGATAAAATCCGACCCCGGCGAATAGAATGGGTCGGCAAACAGGCCGGACTCGCCGGTCAGCGCCCAGCGGTCACGAGACCAGACCTGACTGCTGTCCTGGGACAGATTCTTGCGAAACATGAAATCCATCAGCGTGTCTCGCGCATCCATCACTTCGCTTGCGAGCGTAGGCTGGTGAAACGACAGCCAGTTCGTGAATTTGTCGAAGCTGTTGAACGACGACAGCGGGTGAATGTCGGGGTCGGCAACGAGTCCAATGCTTGTTTTGTCGCCCGCGAGCGGAATAATCCAGACCCAGTAGCCGCTTCCCATCAGGTGGTTCGTCGACAATCGTCGCGACCGGTTGCACTTCTGCTTCCAGGTGTCGGAGTCGGACCAGTCATCCACCGAAATAGCCTTGTCCAGCCTGAACCAGGCAGAACCGATCTTATGGTCACAAGACTTGCCGATTCCGAGCCTGCGCTTGATTACCGCGGCTCGCGAACCCGCATCGACCACCCAGCGGCAGCGAATCGTATCCGCCTCGCCATTTCTCTTGACCTCTACCTTATGCGAGCTGCCGTTGTCACTGATCGATGCATGCTTCACGACACAGTTGTCGTGCACTGCGATGCCGCGATCGTGCAGCATACCTGCAAGGTCACCCTCCAGGCATGCTTCACGACACAGTTGTCGTGCACTGAGATGCCGCGATCGTGCAGCATACCTGCAAGGTCACCCTCCAGTTTCCCGCGGTCAATCTGATAACTGATGGCCGGCAATAGCTAGCTCGCGCCGAGTTCGTCCGCTTAGGACAGGTCATCGTGTATACCGCTGCCAAAGAACAGCCGCAGGCCAAATTTCCTCAACTGCGTACGCTCGAGAAGGTCGCCCAGTCCGAGCGTATCCGACAGATAGTGCGCACCAATCTCCACCGTCGACTCGCCAACCTTGTGTGAAGCTATTGGCGGCGGCAGGCTGTTGCGCTCAAGGACGACAACGGCAAGATCGGGAGACTCCTGCCGTAGCTGCAGCGCCAGCGTCAGACCGGCGAGACCACCGCCGATGATCGCGACGTCGACATCGGAATGTGATTCAGGCATTGGCCATCCTGATCGCGTGGCCTGCAGCGATCGAAAGTGACAGCGCTGCGTTTTGTGAAAGCGGAAATTGCAGCGTTGCATCGCTCCGTTGCGCGATCGCGGCAAGTAGCGGCAACACCCTGGCGGCAAAATTATCGGCAAGATCGACACCACGGATATTCGGTAACGCCGGATCGTCGACTGCGGCATTTGCAACGCCGAGCCGGGCGGACGCGACCGGCGACACATGGTAACCGGCAGGCGTTAGCAGCAGCGCAGCGGAGAACGGGTGATCTGAATCATAGACCGACTTGAACGGAACCGGAGCACTCATCTCCTCGACGGCGACCAGAACCGGGACGTCCTCTTCAACCGCCTGAATGGCACCTTCGAGTATGGCTACGGCCGCCGAGTGTGAGTACCCCGAGACCGCGTTGGCAGGACTGTGGGAGTGTGTCGCAATGGACCAGTAACCGGTCGACGCATTGTGTACCGAATTGTGAAACTTGGTCGGCGAGATCATGCGCGGTGACGTCGCCAGAGTACGGCACATGTAGTCCGTGATCTGCATGTCCCCCATCCCGGAGGCGAACACCGTTGCGACCTCGGACGGATCGACGACTGCCATCCGGCAAGCCTGGTCCATGACCTCGACGGCCATCTTGACAGCCAACGGCGCGCGACGCCGCTCCTTCGCCGGAATCAGTTCGGGCTTCAATGCGGCGCTCTCCGTGGCGGCGCCCCCGGCAAGCACGGCGCAAAACTCGTCCCAGTTCGAGAAGTGCTCGCTCCAGACGCCGAGACCTGCAATGTCTACTTCGGTCACTGGATCTGTCCGAAAATCAGCGTGGCGTTATTACCGCCGAAGCCGAATGAATTTGTCATCGCATTGCGCACGGGCTTGGCCACATTGTCCGTGAGCACAGCAAATTCGAAACCGCGGTCCGGCTGCTCGCAGTTGAGGGTGCCCGGAATCAGGTTGTGTCGCAGTGCCTCGAGCGTTATGACTGCCTCGAGGATTCCGGCAGCGCCAAGCGCATGACCGGTCCAGGCTTTCGTGGAACTCGCAAGCGTGCGTTCGGAAAACCTCTGCGCCAGTGCGTGCGCTTCTATGCGATCATTGGCCTGGCTTGCGGTGCCGTGCAGATTGACATAGTCGATCTGGTCTGCGGCAAGTTGCGATCGCTCGAGCGCCTTGTCGATGGCTATGACGGCGCCTTTGCCTTCCGGGTGCGGATGCGACATGTGATATGCGTCTGCGCTTTCGCCGTATCCGAGTAACGTGAACTCGGCATCCGCAATCAGATCCTCGCGCGCCAGAATTGCGTAACCGCAGCCTTCACCGATATTGATGCCGTCCCGGTTACGGCTCATTGGATTGGAGCGGCTATCGCTGACCGCTTCCAGCGAAGAAAAACCACGCACGGTCAGCTGGCACAGGGTGTCAACGCCGCCGGCAATGACCGCGTCACAGATCCCGGCACGGATCAATCGCCTGGCCGAAGCCAG
>CAMYMP010000541.1 GCA_947259435.1 uncultured Woeseiaceae bacterium | reverse complement strand
GTCGCGACGTCGATCTGGCGCGTCTGTTTCTTGAGATCCGGGTTCATTTTGTCGACCGTGCCACCTGAAATGACAATCTGCCGGGCTTTGGCCTGTGACGTCATTCGATTGGCAGTGTGCACCGCGGCGCCGAAAATATCATTCTGCTCCTGAACCACGGGGCCAAAGTGGCAACCGATGCGGATGGTGACAGGAATGCGGCCGTCCTGCTTGTTATCGGCCGAGATGCGCTTCTGCATCATAACGGCCGCGCCCATTGCCTCTTCCACCGTTGCGAACGTCGACATGACCTCGTCACCTATCGTCTTGATGACCGTGCCGTTGTATTGGTGCGTCGCATCCTTCATGACGTCCAGGCACAGAGCGACCGTCTCGCTGGCTTTGGTATCGCCGAACTTCTCGTAAAGCTGAGTGCTGCCGACTACATCGGCAAACACGATCGCGACTTCAAGGTCCTTTGCCATAATGTGCCCGCAACTATCTAAAATAGAAGCTATTTTTCACCCAAAACAGAAGCTATTTTTCGGCAACAATATACGCTATCCAGGCGAGGTCTGCCTCACCCTTTTCGTCAGGCGTGAACTCGCCGTTGCCTTCGCCGTCCTCGTCTTCACCCTCCCAATAGACAGTGGTATTGCGAAAACCGGCCTCGAGGAGCATATCGCGCAGTTCCGGCGCGGTATAGAGCCGCCAGGAATAGCTGAACGCCCTTTTGATCTTTGATCCGTCCGGGAACCGGAAGTGAATATAGCACTGCATGTGGTTTGTCACCGGGTGGAACTTGGCCTGATGCCAAACATAGGTGAACCCGTCGTGCTTGGTCTTTTCCTTGGTTTCTTCGAAGGACTCCGGTCCGCCGAACATATCCATGAAGAGGATTCCGTCGTCCTTGAGCGCGTCGTGGCAACGGCGCATGTATGCGACCATTTGCGACCGCTCTTCGAAAATCCAGTAGCTGAAATTGAACGCCGCGAGCGCATCGACTTTTGGCGTCTCGACCGTTTGCACGTCCGATTCGATGAGGCTGACGCGAGCCTGGTCCTCGGTGCTGAGGCGGCTTACGCGATTCATCCGGCCCCATTCGAGTACGGATGCGTCGATATCCACTCCGATCGCCGAGTACTCGGGACCCTGTTTTGCCCACTCGCAGGCAAGACTGGCCGTGCCGCAAAAATCTTCGCGAAAAATGTAAGCCGTCCGTCCCGTGAGCTCCCTGAACGTCGTGCTCAGGAAGTTGACCTCGTTTTCGACATTTTGCACGGACTCTTCATAAAGCTCGTGAATATCGGCCTGCTCAGCCATTGTCGGCTTCTTGCCTTTCTTACCGGATTTGGCGCCCATAGATAAGTTACGCTCTGTTGGTTAATGTGGAGCGCACATTCTATGCCGCCACCGGCATTGCATCCAGCGCTTCGAGAATAACCTCGATTCCGGCCCCGTCACGGTATGCGTTTTCGCTGATGTGTCGTCGCCATGCGCGCGCTCCGGGCATACCTGCAAAAAGTCCGATCATATGCCGCGTCATTCTGCCAAGCCGCTCACCCTGCCGCAGCTCGTTTTCGATATAAGGAAGCATATTGTCGATAATGTCGCGGCGTAGCGGCAGCACCCATTCGGGATCGAGATGGCCCTCGAGTTCGGCCAGAAAGTAGGGATGATGATAAGCCTGGCGACCGATCATGACGCCATCGACCTGCCCCAGGAACTGATCCACCTGACTGATTTCAGTAACCCCGCCATTTAATACGATCTCGAGCTCGGGATGCGCCTCTTTAAGTCTGAGGACGCGGGCGTAATTCAGCGGCGGCACCGTGCGATTTTCCTTCGGGCTCAGCCCCTCCAGGATCGCGATTCGGGCATGCACGACAAACTTGCGGCAGCCTGCGCCGGCCAGTTCATCGACAAATTCGAACAGAAACATGTCGCTATCCAGATCGTCGATACCGATGCGGGTCTTGACCGTTACTGGCACCTCGACATCGGCCTGCATGGCTCTAAAACAGTCTGCAACGGTCTGCGGCTGCTTCATCAAACACGCGCCGAACTGGCCGCTCTGAACGCGATCGCTCGGGCAACCGACGTTGATATTGATCTCGTCGTAGCCGGCATCGGCGGCAAGTCGTGCTGCCACTGCCATCAAGGCCGGGTCACTGCCACCCAGCTGCAGGGCAATCGGGTGTTCCGCCCTGTCATAGCGCAGCAACTTGCCGGCGTCGCCGTGATGAACTGCCGCTGCCGTAATCATCTCGGTATACAGCAACGCGCTCGGGCTCAGCAAGCGCATGAAATAGCGACAGTGACGGTCGGTCCAGTCCATCATCGGTGCGACCGAGAAAATCGCGGAATTTGCAGTCTGCCT
>CAMYMP010000540.1 GCA_947259435.1 uncultured Woeseiaceae bacterium | reverse complement strand
TTGCAGTGCATGTAGAGGAACGTCTCGCGTCCTGCTGACGCGTTGCCCTCGGGCAAACGGAAGCCGCGCTCGGACATCGTACGGTCTTTGTCGCAACCGCCAAGGCCGACTATGAGGGCCAAGAGCAAAGTCAGGATAGACAATCTGTTCATCGCAATGCTCCTATCAATTGCGTTTGCCAGCTAGCAATTGACTAATATCATAGACTTGCCAGCGGCTGCATACGGGGAAGCCGCAGCTTTTTGCGCTGTGGGGAAGTACCCGGGCAAAAAAAAGGCCCGCAAGCGGGCCTTCTCGAGGTTCTTTGTTCCTGCGTCAGTCGCGGCTCATAAACAGGCGCAAAATGTACCAGAACATCAACGCAATCGAGGCAAACAAGGCCATTGATGCCGCCACGTATTTGTCCTGCGGATAGTGATGCATGATGTTCGACGTGTCGTAGAGTACCGCGGCTCCCGCAAATCCGATCATGGCCACTGAAAACCAGGTACCGAGTTCGAAACCGAAGATAAGACTTGCCCCGATTCCGATCAAAGCCAGCATTCCGCCCCAGACGAGCATGCCGCGCAGGAACGAGAAATCCCGGCGCGTAATCATCGCCGTCGCGATGAGCCCCACAGAGCCCAGCAGCGTTACGCCGGCGGCACTGTCAATGACGCCCGGCTGCGTGACCATGGCAATGTAGAGCATCGGCACGAAAATAATCGCTTCCACAAATACGAAAAAAGCGAATGCGGCGTATTGCGCCGCGGTAGATTGCAGCCGATGTGCAACGTGAGTCGCAAGCCAGCTTGCCAGGATGAAGCCTCCGAGCACCAATAGCCAGTTGCTTGCCATCGGAATCGCGATTCTCGCAGCGATGCCCGAACTGAACAGATAGGCCTCAATTGCAGCAAAAGCCAGAATCGCGCCGACGACGTGCGCGTAGACCTTCCAGATGAACTCGGATCGTTCTTCTACCGACGCGTTTGCGGCCGGAGCCAGGTAATTCACTTGGTCTTGCATGCAGGATTCTCCTTGATTAAGGCGCGCATTCTAGCATCACCAGGGCAAGGCGTAGCCTTCGGCATGCCAGAATCCGCCGCTATTTTCCAGGTTCAGGGCGTCGATTCGCTCGATCAGTCCGCGCGCCGAATCGGCTGGCGCAACGCCCTGGCCACCGGTCATATCCGTGGCCACGAGGCCAGGATGCAGAAGGGCCACGGCGATGCCACGCGGCGCCAGGTCGTGCTTGAGATTGGTCCCAATCTGGTTGACCGCCGTTTTGGACGCACGGTAGCCGTAGTACCCGCCTGAACTATTGTCCTCGATCGAGCCGACGCGACTCGTGATGATGACGACTTTGGATCCCTCGCCGAGGTTCTCGAGCAAAGCCTCTGTTACGCGCAGCGGGCCAAGCGAATTTACGCGGAACTGTTCGGCCATGTCCTCGTAGTCGAGTTCGCCGAGCTTGTCGCTTCGCAAAATGCCGGCATTATTCACGAGGATGTCGATACGTTGATCGCCAACTGCAGACCGCAGCCTTGGCATCGAATCGCCTCGGCCAACGTCAATGCCGGAGACAACTCGAATCCCGAGCTGACTCAGTTCATCGTTCTCGCTACGGCATACGCCGATGACGTCGTCGCCGCGCTCAGCGAGCTGTTTGCATAACTGCAGCCCTGGCGGAGAGGGTGGGATTCGAACCCACGAAAGGCTACTAACCTTTGCTGGTTTTCAAGACCAGTGCATTCAACCGCTCTGCCACCTCTCCGGTGTGCGCTTTTGCGCCGCGAATTGTGCTTGCAATCGAACCGAAAGACAATAACTCTGTCTGAGCGTATGGAATGACCGGACATTACTTAGTAATGTTTCGAGAAATATACTATAAGTTATTGATTTATTATATTTTATTAAGTCCGCAGTGCAGCGGAGAGGAACAATATCTTGGTGCAAGATTCATCAGCAAAGAACAGTTTCCCGGCTGGTAATCCGATAGCCAATGCACTGGTCGTTGTTGCCGGCGTCCTGGCTATCGCTGCGTCGATCGTATTGGGCTTTTTCGCGTTTCTTGCACTTGGCGCGATCATCTTCGTGACTGCGGCGATAATCGGGGTGCGTGTATGGTGGCTAAAGCGCAGGATGGGTCTGCATCCGGGCAGCCGGCCCGGAACGGCCGGCCAGACGTCGCACGAGAGCGTTATCGAGGGTGAGTATCGCGTGGTCCACAAAGACCGCGACGAGGCGTAGTCAAAACCCGTAAAACCTCGTAAAGTCGCATTCCATGCGCACCACTAACGAGTTAGACCGCCGGCGCCGTCGGCGGCACCGGCGGATCCAGATCGTCGTTATCTATACGGCTATCGCGATCGGCCTTGCCTGGTTTTTCGAATCTCAGGCGACAACAACGATTATCTTCGTCCGGCATGCCGAGAAAGCGGTTTCGCCGGAGGCTGATCCCGGGCTGAGCGAGGCCGGCGAGCGACGTGTAGCCGAGCTTACCCGTCAACTCGTGGATGCCGATGTGGTCGCTGGTATCGATGCGGTCTACGCAACCGCGTTTCGGCGCACGCAGGAAACCGCGCGGCCGATAGCCGATGCGCTCGATTTTCCCGTCAATACCTACGATGCAGCAGACACCGAGACGGTGCTCGAGACGATACTGAGGGATCACAAGGGCGAGATCATTCTCGTGGTCGGGCACAGCAACACCGTGCCGGTGCTGATAGCCAACCTGGGCGCCAGCAAGAAGGTGCCACCCATCGCAGACGATGAGTACGACAACATCTACATCGTCTCGATTCCGTGGTTCGGCAAGACCAAGACGATTCGACTGCGATTCGGCGAACCGTACGCTGCCAGTCAACCGCAGTGATTCGGCAAACTGAGATCCACGTGACGACGCAGGGGCGCGGGACGCATGACCTGACCGCGCAGGTGCAGTCAGCCGTGCGAGACTCCGATATCGATATCGGCATGTGTAACATTTTCATCCGGCATACCAGCGCCTCGCTAATGCTTTGCGAGAATGCCGATCCGGCCGTCATGCGCGATCTCGAAAGCTTTATGGGTCGACTCGTGCCGGACGGCGACCCGGCAAATACTCACACTGCGGAAGGGCCCGATGACATGCCGGCGCATATCCGCAGCATCCTGACTCATGCGGACCTGAATTTGCCCGTGCGCAAAGGGCGCTGTGACCTCGGCACCTGGCAAGGCGTGTATCTGTGGGAGCATCGCCATCGAGGGCACAAGCGCAAAGTGACCGTTACTGTCACCGGTTAACAGGCTACTTGGTGGCAGATGTGCCGCGCTTACCAGCCGTTTCGCGCAACACAATTGCTTTGTCGATGAATTCCTTGTGGCGGCCGATAATGATGTCGGCCAACACGGCATCCTGAATCGTCCGATCCTGATTGATCAGAAATGTCGCGCGGCGAACGCCCACGCCAAACGGTCCGTCGACGTCATACATCTTGATTGCGACTTTGTCGGGGTCGCTGAGCAATAAGAACGGCAGCTTGTGCTCCTTACGAAATCGCGTGTGGCTGTCGGCGTCCTGCGGGCTGATGCCCGCTACAGTCAGGCCAACCGCGACCAGGTCGTCGTGAATATCACGGATCGAACAGGCTTCGGTCGTGCAGCCCGGCGTGAAATCGGCCGGATAGAAATACAAGATAAGCGGTCCGTCCTGCAGCAAGTCGGTCAGGGTCGTATCGACGCCCTCGTCATTCTGCAGCGAAAATTCGGGCGCTTTGCTACCGGCTTTGAGCATTTAAGGTCTCCCAACTATCTTTATCGTGTTCATTATGGGCATTGTGTCTGTTCTATCGTGTACCTGGCAACAGGCCGCTCGCGAATGCGCCTGCAACGACGAGCAGGGCTGCCGCAATATCGAGGCCAGGGAGCGGAGCACTGCCGAAACCGAATAGCGCCAGATAGGCAACGCCCAGACAAATGAGGATGGCTCCGCCGACTTGCCGCGCGGCGGCGATCCAGATCGGCCGCGAAAGCCACCACTCGAGACTACCGGGTTCCAGTCCCAGCCCAACTCCGCCTGCCAGGTATGCCAACGCCACGATGATGACCAACACGGTTACGTGCCAGAGGTAGAGCGTCATGATCATGCTGTTAATCAGCACGGTCGCAGCCCACAGACGCAGACCGGATAGAACGCGGCGCATTGGCGATTCGATCGATAGCAGCAGGCCGAATTGAAAGACGCCCAGCGCGAGCAACGTTATCTTCGGCGGCAGTGTGTTACTCAGTCCCTCGTCAGGTGAGCCCACCATGGCCAGCGGATAAGGACCACTGAAAATTAGCAGGATCAATACGAGCAGGCCGATTGCCGAAAATGCCAGTAGTCGTGACGGACTGCCCAGGCGGCCATCGCGCCACGCGTAACCAAGATGGTGCACTGCAAGCCAAACCCAGAAGTAATTGGTCCAACCCGCCCATTCGAGCTCGGCAGCGAAAAAGGCGACATCGACAAGCGCACCAATGACGGCAAAGGCCCAAAAAGATGCGAAGTCCCAACGCCGCCAGGCCAAATAGGTTAGCGGTGCAAGCATGACGACTACGATGTAAATCGCGAGAAACCAGGTTGGAATCAAAGCCCCTCGCGATGCAAGCCGGGTAATGTCGCCGCTGACTCCAAAAAAGTACAATGCCGCCGCCAGCGCGGCCCAGCCCAGTAAAAGAGCCAGTAGTGGTGTTACCAGGCGATGCAGTCTCGCAGCCAGCCAGCCCGCATAACCGATTCCACGTCGCCGAGCGCTCTCCAGCGAAACTGCATTCGCGTATCCGCCGACAATAAAGAAGATCGGCATCACCTGGAAAATCCAGGTCAACCATTGCGTCCCGGGCTGCAGCTCCAGGACGTCGCCGGGCGTAAGCGTGCCGTCATGATAGTAAGCAGCGGCAACCAGCCAGTGGCCAGTGACGACAACGAGAATGGATGCGGCCCGAAGAAAATCGACGTATCGATTTCGTTCGGCGGGCGTGACCGCGGCCATATCTTTGGCCTGTGACCAGATACTCATCGTCCCAACTCCCGGGCCTGAGGTCGAGGCGCGGCGCCAACGCTACTCGTCCAAGATGGCGCGCCCGGCAGGATTGATTCGCTGGCTGCGCCAGCTCACCCCTTCGGGGCGCACTTCGTGCGTCCAAAACATTGCATGTTTTGTCGAACCGGCATGTTTTCATCTACCGCCAATCCCGCCAAACAAACGGGCCCCTGAGGGACCCCTTTATTTGGTGCGCCCGGCAGGATTCGAACCTGCGACCCCCAGA
>CAMYMP010000539.1 GCA_947259435.1 uncultured Woeseiaceae bacterium | reverse complement strand
AGCGCACCGAGCAGCGTGTGCCCATGACACGCCTGCGCGCGCGCATTGCGGAGCGCCTGATCGAAGCCCAGCAGACGGCAGCGATGTTGACGACTTTTAACGAGGTCGACCTCACCAAAGTCATGTCACTGCGCAGCCGCTATCGCGACTCGTTTGAAAAAGAACACGGCGTGCGGCTCGGGTTCATGTCGTTTTTTGCCAAAGCCGCGACCGAGGCATTGAAGAGGTTCCCGGTGGTCAATGCGTCCATCGAGGGAACCGACGGTAGCTATCACAATTACTATGACATCGGCATCGCTGTTTCGACAGAGCGCGGGCTCATGGTGCCGGTTCTTCGCGACGTCGATCAAATGAGTTTTGCCGAGTTCGAACGGGAGCTCGGTGAAATCGCTAAGCGGGCGCAGGCCGGCACAATTGGCATGGAAGATCTGACCGGCGGCACGTTCACGATTACCAATGGCGGCATTTTCGGCTCGATGATGTCGACACCCATCCTGAATCAGCCGCAAAGCGCGATACTGGGTATGCACAATATTCTGAAACGACCGATGGTCGTCGACGACGAAATAGTCGTGCGTCCGATGATGTATCTGGCGTTGACGTACGATCACCGTATTATTGACGGCAAGGATTCCGTGCAGTTTCTTGTCACGATCAAGGAACTGCTCGAAGATCCCGGTCGCCTGTTGATTCAAATCTAGAACACACGCGTCGCACAGCAGAAAAGGTACATATGAGCAAGAACTATGACGTAGTCGTCATCGGCGCCGGCCCCGCTGGATACATCGCCGCCATTCGCGCAGCGCAGCACGGCATGAGCGTTGCGTGCATCGATGAGTGGAAGAACTTCGACGGCAAGAACGCGTTCGGCGGCACCTGCCTCAACGCGGGATGTATCCCGTCGAAGGCGCTGCTCGAGTCATCCGAGCTTTATCACCGTGCCCAACACGAGTTCCAGAAGCACGGCATAACGACGAAAGATGTTGGCATCGACATTGCGGCGATGCAAAAACGGCGCGCGAGCATCGTACGGCAGCTGACCGGCGGCATCGCGGGACTTTTCAAGGCGAACAAAGTCGATGGCCTCGTTGGCCACGGCAAAATCCTGGCGGGCAGGAAAGTGGAGTTCACGCCGGTGGACGGCGAGGTCGAGACGATCGATGCGACGCACGTTATTCTCGCCTCGGGATCGGCGCCCATTGAGCTCGGGGTCGCGCCGTTCGACGGCGAAAAGATCGTCGATTCCTGGGATGCGCTCGAATTCGACGCCGTACCGGCGACGCTCGGCGTAATCGGCGCCGGAGTCATCGGGCTCGAGCTTGGCAGCGTGTGGGCGCGGCTCGGATCGAAAGTGACCATCATCGAAGCGATGGATGACTTCCTGTTCATGGCGGATCGCGATGTCGCGAAAGTCGCCGCACAGGACTTCAAGAAGCAGGGGCTCGATATCCGGCTCGGTGCCAAAATGACGGCCGCGAAAGCTGGCAAGAACGGCGTTACTGTCGAGTATGAGGACAAGTCGGGCGCCCAAACGCTCAAAGTTGACAAGCTAATAGTCGCGGTTGGCCGACAACCCTTTACCGACGGCCTGCTGGCAGAGGACTCGGGGATTCAACTGGACGACAAAGGGTTCATCGTCGTCGATGAGGAGTGCAGGACGCGGGTCAAAGGCGTCTACGCTATCGGCGATTCGGTGCGCGGGCCCATGCTCGCTCACAAAGCATCGGAAGAGGGCGTCATGGTTGCCGATCTGATTGCAGGCGAACTCGCCGAGGTCAATTACGACGTCATTCCATCGGTCATTTACACGGCGCCCGAAATTGCCTGGGCTGGCAAAACCGAAGAAGAAGTGAAAGCGAGTGGCCGTCCCTACAAAACCGGATCATTCCCGTTCGCTGCGAACGGCCGGGCGAAGGCGCTGGAACAGACCAGCGGCATGGTGAAAGTCATTGCCGCATCGGACGATGACGAAATCCTCGGCGTTCACATTGTCGGCCCGATGGCCGGCGAACTTATCGCAGAGGCGGTGCTCGCGCTCGAGTTCTCGGCCAGCACCGAAGACCTGCAGCGGACGATTCATGCGCACCCGAGCCTGGCCGAGGCAATACACGAAGCTGCGCTAGCCGCCGACAAGCGTGCTCTGAATTTCATGAACCGGTAGCAGGTCGTCTACAAGCAGTAGTCTGGCGGAGATTACGCGCATAGACTATACGCCCGAGCAACTCGAAGCATGGGCCTCACGCGCAGCGAGCCCGGTCATGTGCCGGGCTTTCTTGTGACCGGCATATCAGCATTCAATGTCCGCTTTAACGCCGAAAGCAGACATTGAGCTAATATTGATCCAAGGGGCCGCTACTGACCCGAAGCGGA
>CAMYMP010000538.1 GCA_947259435.1 uncultured Woeseiaceae bacterium | reverse complement strand
ATCGCCTCCACCCGTGTCCGGGCACGCATCCTCGCCACCCGCAGTGCCGTCGCCGAAGGTCTGGCCGGTATTCACCTCACAAAAAGTGCTCGACCCTGCAGGCGCCCAGACGAAGTCACCGTACATCGTTCCGCTGCCGGTCAGCTGCAGCGAGTCGCCTATCGCGGTGCTGCTCGATTCGGCAACCCCGATGTCGTCACTCGTCAGTCCGTCCGCCGGGCCACCGACGGCGACAAAGGATCCTTCGTAACTCAGGAACTGCACGACCGCATTTGATGCGTCGACCAGCGCGATCCCATCGGGCGCACCGTTCTGAATGCCATTTGTCGGGTAGGTCTCAAACACGGTGCCAAGACCGCCTTGCTGATTGGGGATAAGGCCGGATAAGGCTCGTGCGTCGTAAGATGCACCCGTACTGCCGTTATAGAGGACGATCGACCAGCCGGTCAGATCGGTACCGGCAGGGCCAGCGACTTCGATCGCTTCGCCAGTGTCAGTACCGGAGTTGTCGTAGTGAATCTCGTTGATAAAGACTTGTGCCGCTGCGGGCTGCATGAGCCCGAGTGCGATAGCGGTGACGAAGAGGGCGCGCAGGCGGGCAACGTAAATAGACATGCTGAATTCCTTTGCAGAATTATCGGTCAACGAAGGTTTTTTTTTGCTTGTTATTGATTTCTTGTTCGTGTCCTAACTTTAGCTGATCCACGTGTTGCTTGCGTGTCAGCGTTATGTCAAGTGCGCTACTTCAGCAGTTCGTGATCCGCAGGCAGTTCGTGGGTGACCCACATCGCCAGCCGATGCCGAATCTTCGGCAGCGTGTCCTGGCCGGTCGGCAGCGGCGGGATTCTCTTGTCATGGATCAGCAATCGATAGGCGTATTCGATTTTGAGGTCTTGCGAATCGGTCGCTTCAAATTCGACAATGCCGCGCTTTACCGCGTCGTCCATGATCATGTCCAGTGCCGCTTTCAGGAGCGCTTTCTCGTTCTTTAGTTTCTTCGCCATTTCGCGATCATAGTACAATTCCGGAACGTTGTTGGACGGATTCTAATAGGCGATATGTCTGAGCTCGCGATACTCGCGATCGCAATGCTGGCTACCGGTATCGCCGGTGGCGTGATCGCCGGACTGCTCGGGGTGGGCGGCGGCATCGTCATTGTTCCCGTCCTCGAGTTTGTGCTCGAACTGCTCGGTGTCTCTGCCGATATTCGCATGCACGTGGCGGTTGCCACATCGCTCGCCGTTATCGTTCCGACGTCGATATCGTCGGCACGTGCGCATTACAGGCGTGGTGCGGTCGATATCGATCTGGCGAAACGCTGGACGCCCTTTATCGTTGCAGGCGCAGTGCTCGGCATCGTCATTGCGAGCCGCGTGGGTGGGCCGGTGTTGACGGGCGTATTCGGCGCCGTTGCACTGCTCGTGGCGATCAAGATGGTACTGCCGCTCGATCAGAAGACGCTCGCAACGGAAGTGTCGCGCGGCCCGGCAACGGGGCTCATTCCGACGACGATCGGTACGATCTCAACGATGATGGGGATCGGCGGCGGCTCGATGACCGTTCCGGCCCTGACATTGATGAGCGAGCCGATTCATAAAGCGGTCGGAACCTCGGCGCTGTTCGGACTCGTAATCGCCATTCCCGGAGCGATCGGTTTTATCTACGCGGGCTGGGGCAATGAACTCTTACCCGCGGGAAGTCTTGGCTTCGTCAACATGATCGGGTTCGCGTTCATTGCGCCGACCACGGTTCTGGCGGCGCCGCTCGGCGCACGACTCGCCCATGCACTGAGTCGACGCCACCTGAGCCTGCTGTTCGGCCTGTTCCTGCTGCTGATCTCCGTCCGGATGATCTGGCAGACGATCAACCCCTAGCCACGTCGATCAGCACGAATGCCAGTATGGCCGGCGCGACAAAGCGAACGATGATCAGCCAGGCCCGGTACATGAGTGAATTCTTGCCGTCGAACAGTTCGTCGCGGCTGAACTGCTTCTTCATCAGCCAACCTGCGAACACGGCGACCATGATGCCGCCGATCGGCATCAATACGCTCGTGACGAGGTAAATGAACACTTCGAAGAATCGCTTGCCCTCAAAGATCGAGATCGTGCCCAGCGGATGAAAATCGGATAGCACGCTGAACGACAGCGCAGCAAAAAGGCCAAGCACGAAGCTGATCGAGCCTGCGAGCAACGCTGCGGAGCGCCGCGACAATTTCGTCGCGTCCCTGAGCCAGGAAACCGGCGCCTCGAGCATCCCGATCGACGACGTGAGTGCTGCAAAAAACAGCAACACGAAAAACACGGTACCAAAAACCAGACCGCCCGGAATCTGACCGAAAGCGAACGGCAAGGTCATAAACACGAGCCCTT
>CAMYMP010000537.1 GCA_947259435.1 uncultured Woeseiaceae bacterium | reverse complement strand
CGCGCTCGAGCCCCATTATCTTGTAGTAGTCCTTGTAATCCATGCCCTGCCCCGCCGCGCACGTGATGCCGCGATACTCACAGACTCCAACAACGCCTGAATCTACTCAGTGTGCAATTTGTAAGCAATAGTATGCGCCGTAAAATCGGCCGCTACCGGCGTCTTTGAGCGGCAATCGTCGGACACGACGCATACAAACCTGGGCATCGAACGCACGCTCGAAATGCGGCGGCTCGGTCAGATGCCGGTGAGGCCGGTTCAGCGGCAGCTGAGCAGCGTGCTACAAGCAATACTCGAGAGCAATGCTGCGCAGGTTGTTCACCGCGTACTTGCCGCGGCGGCAGCCTGAACCGTGCCACCGGCCAACGAGAGCGCCTCCTCGAAGGCATCACAGCTGGATTGCCAGGTCGGTACCGTTTGATAGTCGGCATCGTCCAGAGCCAGCGCGCGCAATATCGCGGCACCGAGTGCCTGCGGATCCCCCGGTTCGACGAGGCTGTCCGGATGCCGGCGCAGAATCCACTCGGTAGCACGAGTCCGAGTCGCAACAACGGGCACCTGGCAACTCATCGCCTCGTAGAGTTTGACGGGGTAACTGTAGTGACCAAACGCGGATGCCCGATTGGTAACCACGAGGACATCCATGCTGTTCAGCAGGAGTGGCACTTCGTCATCGGCGATGAAGCCCAACGATCGAATCGTATCCGGCAGCGGCACGTTGCTCCAGGTTCGGCCGGAGTGAATGAATTGAACGTCCGGTCGTTTTTCAAGCACGAGCGGAATCGCGTCGAAAAGAACGTCGACGCCGCGACTACTGTGCATCGAACCGCAGTAACCGACGAGCGGCGCGCTCACGGGTAATTGCAGCGCCTCGCGGCACTTCAGTCTGTCGCGGGGCTCAAAGCCGATCGGGTCCGCGGCCATCGGAACGACCGCCGAATGCCCGTCTCCCGCATCTTGCGACATCAGGGATAGGAGGTCCGGCCCGGCGGCCGTCAACAAATTGCTGCGTCGCAGCGCTCGGCGCCAAAGCCAGTGCAACGGTTTGGCCCAGGACATGTAGCTCTCATAGTTGTCGTAAGCATCAATGCACGAAAGCAGCCCGTGTTTGCGAGCGATGCGCTCGGCAAGGATGCCGAAATAAGTATCCGAAAACCCGATTACCCAGTCCGGTGCCAAATTGACAATCTGTCGCTCAATAGACCTGAGATAGCCAAAAACCGGCGACGAGGTCCACCGGATGCCGTGGGCATCAAGCTCGAGTTTGTCACCATTTTCGTAATCAAGCAGCGCGATCGAAACCCGGTGCCCGCGTTCGCCCAGTATCCTTGGCAGATGAAAAAACCGGCCATAGGGATTGCGAGCGAGGTCCCTGCCCATCGGCCTGCGCTTGCTTAGAAAAAGGAGCTTCATTCGATACCTGGCCGTTAGCGATGATCGCATCAAACGTTGAGTGTGAATTCGATAATTGCTTCGCTATTGCTTACAACTTACTATCACTCGCAATTGACCACTCACACTTGTCGTGAGCAAAACAGCATGACATGTCCGGGGCCGCGATCTTGAGCCGAGGGTACCAATACAACTTCTCCAAGAACAGTCCATACGTTTACGATGCGGAGAATCGTGAGCGTAAGGCCCGCACTATGCTTTCGGTCCTCGAGGATTTCCTGGAAAAACAGTTATCCGAGTGCGATGTGCTGAATGTCGGCGGTTCCGCGGGCGCTATCGACAATTTTCTTGCGGACCACACCCGTCGCGTCGTCGGTATTGACATCGATGAAAGCGCAATAATTCACGCACAGCAGGAATTCGAGAAAGACAATCTCGAATTCCAGGTTGCCGTTGCCTTGAACCTGCCATTCGACGACTCGTGCTTCGATATCGTCATCTGCTCGCATGTTTACGAGCACGTTCCGGATCCCGTGCAGATGTTCGATGAGATTCACAGGGTTCTGCGGCCTGACGGCATCTGCTATTTCTCTGCGGGCAACAGGCTGATGTGGAACGAGCCGCACTATGATCTGCCCTTGCTTGCTATCCTGCCGCGACCGCTGGCACACCTTTATATCCGTATGGCGGGAAAAGCCGATTACTACCATGAGAAACACCTGACCTACTGGGGGCTGAAGTCGCTGGTTCAGAACTTCAGGCGCAGCGATTACACCGTTCGGCTGATCAACGAACCCGATAAATTCCACACGGAATACATGCTGCCTCCGGCGAGTTTGAAGGCCCGCGTCGCGGGGGTTGTCGCCAATTGGCTGTACTGGGCGCTGCCAGGATACATATGGATCCTGCAGAAATAGAGTTTGCCCCTGAGTGGAGCCGGTCGGTTTGAGCCGCCAATCAATCCTGGTCGTTACGCGCAA
>CAMYMP010000536.1 GCA_947259435.1 uncultured Woeseiaceae bacterium | reverse complement strand
ATGCACGAGGCCATATTGCACGGCGTGATAGAGCTTACCCGAGAAATTCACTTTGGAGCCATGCGTCAGGTGACCTCCTTCCGCCAGACTCATACCCAGAACCGTATCGCCTGGATCGCAAAGTGCCATGTAAACGGCCGCATTTGCCTGAGAGCCCGAGTGCGGCTGAACATTGGCATAGTCCGCGCCGAACAAAGCTTTTGCACGTTCGATGGCCAGCGTCTCGACATCGTCGACGAACTCGCAGCCGCCATAGTAGCGTTTTCCCGGATAGCCCTCGGCGTATTTGTTGGTCAGCACACTGCCCTGCGCGGCCATCACGCGCGGGCTCGCGTAGTTTTCCGACGCGATGAGTTCTACGTGCTCTTCCTGGCGACGGTCTTCCTGGGCAATCGCTTCGGCGATTTCGGGATCAAATGACTTAAGCGACGTTGAGATGTCGAACATGGGGAGGTTTCTCCGGGGACAGGCTGGCAAAGGACGCGATGTTACTGCTTAGCCGGCCTCAACGAAAGACTGCACGACGCGAGTCCAGGCGCGTGCCAGGTTGCGTCGATTGTAGCCACCGCCGCCAGTGCCGATTACCCGGCCATCGCAATACTTGTCGGCAAGGCGGCACAGGGCCGCCGCCGCGTCCGCATGCGCCCGTTCGGTGTAGCAAAGGTGGGTGATGGGGTCGCCTTCAAGGCTGTCGGCGCCGCATTGAAAAATAATGAATTCGGGCTGCGCGTGCTCCAGATACGCTTCGACGCGTGCCCACTCGCGCTGGAAATCGTTGTCATCCGCTCCTGGCGCAATTGGGATGTTGAGCTTCGTGCCGCGCGCGCGTCCGGTTCCGGTCTCCGACGCCGCGCCCGTGCCAGGGTAGAGATAGCGGCCGTCTTCGTGGATGTCGGCAAAGATCAGGTCTTCGTCATCCTCGAAGCCATAGAACATGCCGTCACCATGGTGTGCATCGATATCGACATAAGCGATGCGTCGCAGACCATGCTGCTTGCGCAGGTATTCGGCGGCCACGCCGCAGTCATTGAAGACGCAGAAACCTGCCGCATGATCGCGGCCCGCGTGGTGCAACCCGGCGATCGGCACGAATGCGCGTTTCGCGGAGCCCTCCATGACGGCGTCTACGGCGGCCAACGTGGCACCCACAACGTTCGAGGCAGCATCGAAAATTCCGGGTATTGCCGGCGTATCGCCCTCGTCGAGATAGCCTTTGCCCGCGGCGGACATTCGCGACACTTTATCAATGTAGTCGGAAGTGTGAAAAAGCAACAAATCATCGACGCTCGCGGTACCCGGGGCAGCGTACTCGATGGCATCGCCAAGACCGGCTTCGGCCAGTTCGTCGTGAAAGACGCCGTGCCGGTCGAGGCCAAAAGGATGCGGATCGCCAAAGCCGTAGCTGGCTATCGCATCGCCTTTGAAAACAAGAACGGACGCTGTCATTCTTAGGGTTGTTTCCCTTAGCTGCTATCAGCGCAGCTTATCCGAGAATTAGGTGACAGTGGCTTATCAATTCGAAATCCATCCTAACCCAGACCATATTAGAGTAGAAGTTTCGGGCGTTCGAAAACCTGGCCAGGCTGTGGCGAACGCCAATTTGGTCGGCGAAGAGATCACCAAGGTCTGCCGCGAAACCGGGATCAATCAGGTCTTGCTACTTTTGAATCTGAGCGGGCGAATGTCGGCCACAGATGCTTATGAAATAGTCACCGAATCGGGAAGCTACGGTTGGAGCCGCGCGTTCAAACTGGCATTTGTCGACCTGAATCCGGAGTCTTTGCCTGACAGCCATTTCACCGAGACGGTCGCCGTCAACCGCGCTTATCGTATGAAGGTTTTCGGCAATGAGGCTGATGCCAAGGAATGGCTGCTTAATACCTAAGGCCTAATGGTGTAGATTCCCGCTGTAAGCATATGTATTGGGGATAAGGCCATGCTGCAATTGTTGCTCGGTATCGTATTGTTTTTCGGTATCCACTCTGCGTCCATCGTGGCCTTGCCCATACGCGACACGATCGCGTCCAAAAGCGAAAATGGCTGGAAGGCCATTTACGCGATCATCTCTCTTGCCGGTATTGTGCTGATGGTTTGGGGCTATGCGGATCTCCGCCAAACGCCGACAGTACTGTATGTCACGCCTGTCTGGATGCGTCACGTGGCTGCGTTGCTCATGCTGCCTGTATTCACGTTCTTCATTGCGCCGTATTTTCCGGGGCGCATAAAGACCGTCCTGAAGCATCCGCAGCTCGTCGCCGTAAAAACCTGGGCTGTCGCACACCTTCTGGTTAACGGCACGCTGGCCGATGTACTGCTATTCGGCTCGTTCTTGATATGGGCGGTGGTGGACCGCATCTCGCTGAAAAATCGTGT
>CAMYMP010000535.1 GCA_947259435.1 uncultured Woeseiaceae bacterium | reverse complement strand
CAGACTTGCTGCATGTTTCCCAGCCGGGTGTGAGCCGTACGTTGAAGCACATGGAAACGAAGCTCGGTGTTGACTTATTTGAACGACGGCAGAACGGTATGATTCCGACGCCGGAGGCTGAAGAGCTTTATTCAGAGATTCGACCGCTTTATAAGCGTCTTGACAATCTGGATCATTGTATAAGCCGCATAGTCCGCACGGAGCAATCCTACGTCCAGATTGGCTGCTCACCGAGCCTGGCGCATTATCTGTTGCCGGAATTGCTCGCGAGGGTCAAGGCGAAAATGCCGGATGTGGTGGCCAGCGTTGACACGATGTCAAACGAAGAGCTGGCGGAGTACATTGTCAGGCGCCATGGTGACTTCGCCTTATCGACTTATGATCCCGGACATCCGCTGGTATTGGCAGACCGGTCAATCAACGGACGCATTCAATGCGTTGTGCCGCGCGATCACCCTTTAGCCGAGCAGGATATCGTGAGATTCGAAGAAATTTCGGCACATGATGTCGTGACCTATTATGACGACACGTACATAGGTCAGGTTATCGCCAACCGCTTCGATGAGCTGGGTTTAAAGCCAAAGACATCGGTCAAGGTCAGGTTCAACGATGATGCGTGTGCGATGGTTGAACATGGTCTAGGCGTGGGTTTTGCCTATGAATTTGCGGTGATGGAGAGTCTGGCGCCGAGCCTGAAAACCATACCGCTTGCTGATGAGTTACAGCCGATGTCGATATTCTTGTTGCGTCACCGGGAACATTCCCTCCCGAATTTTGTGAATAACATTTACGAGTACATCGCCGCTGAACTGGATGCTTTGAAGAGAATGGAGTCAGGCAAGAGATCCTCGTAGCGTGGCCGCGCGAATGGAACCTGTTCTGGTCGGACTGGTCGGGAGAAATATCCAACAGTCCCGCGCCGCATACTTGCATCAGGCGGAGGCAGATGCGCATGGACTTCGCCTGATCTATCGCTTGTTTGACACGGCAATAATGGGTGCGGATGACACAGGACCGGCTCATATCCTCGATGCCGCGGAATTGATGGGATTCTCGGGCCTGAACGTAACGCACCCCTATAAACAGCAGGTCATGCCACTGCTCTCGGTGGTCTCGGATGACGCAAGACTGGCTGCTGCGGCTAACACAATTGTATTCGAGAATGGTCAAAGGATCGGTCACAACACCGATCTGTACGGTTTCGAGAAAGCTTTCTCACGAAATCTTGCTCACGTTGCAAAGCAGTCCTGTATTCAGCTCGGCGCAGGCGGAGCGGGATGCGCTACGGCAATTGCACTGCTTCGGCTTGGCGTCGGCAAGGTCCTGATTTCTGATACGGACCGGGCAAGAGCCGACAAGCTGGTTGACCGGTTAAGTGCGGAGTTCGGGTCGGGACGCGCCGTGGCGGTTGATGACCCGGTCTATGCGTTGCGCACCGTCGACGGATTGGTCAACACGACGCCCGTGGGCATGGCGGAATACCCAGGTTCCCCGGTGCCGCTGGAGTCGATCAATCCATCACTCTGGGTGGTCGATATCATCTATTTCCCGCTGCAAACGGAATTGCTTCGCCATGCACAGTCGATAGGCTGTCCTGTGATGAGCGGGGGGGATATGGCTGTCTATCAGGCGGCAAAAGCTTTCGACCTGTTCACCGGTGCGACGGCAGACAGAGAAAGGATGCTGGAGAGCTTCTCGAAGTGATTCGAGTTATTTCTTGCCAATCAGGTCCGGCAGCATTTCGACAACGTGGCCGTAGCCGTTGCTGCCGAATCCGGCAACCATGGCATCTACGACGGGCGACACGTAGGAAGTGTGTCGAAACGGCTCTCGCAAATGCGGATGCGAGATATGAAGTTCGATCTTGAGGCCATGGAAGGACTTCAGCGCGTCATAGATCGCAACTGATGTGTGAGTATACGCGGCAGCATTAATGACGATCGCGTCGGCCGTGTCTATAGCTTCCTGAATCCACTCGACCAACTGTCCCTCAAAATTCGATTGTCGGAACTGGATGTCTATTCCGATTTTGGCACCGATAGCATCACATTCCTCGGCAACATCTTCCAGGGTCTTTTTACCGTATATGGCAGGCTCTCGCGTGCCAAGCAGGTTGAGATTGGGTCCGTTGATGATGAATAATTTCAAGGCAAACTAGCTCTGCAACCGCTTTGCAACGGCCTTTATACCCAGCAAATAGCTGTATGCGCCCAGCCCGCAGATAAACCCCATCTCACCTTCGGGCCCCTGGAGTGGTTTGGTCAGTTCGTCGCCTTGCCGAAAAATATTGGTCAGGTGAACTTCAATCACAGGCTTCTTCAAGTGGGCAATCATCTTGATCGCAGAACGGTACATGTCAAAATCAACAGTACCG
>CAMYMP010000534.1 GCA_947259435.1 uncultured Woeseiaceae bacterium | reverse complement strand
CCGCCGCGTTGAGCGTAGCTCGTGTACGTGTCGGCCCCGCCTCCGAGGACGATTTCTCCCCTGTCGGACTGGCTCACATACATGTGTATCACCGAAGACGTCAGCATCGTGTCGAGGCATGGTTTGACCGGTTCACTCACCATCGCCTGCAACGCCATACTCGTAACCGGCACGCGAAAACCGGCCATCGCGGCCAGCACACTCGTGTGTCCGGCGACGGCGAAGCTGACTTTGTCGGCAGAAATATTGCCATGCGACGTCTCAACGCCGTTCACCTTTCCATTGGCGATGTCGAAGCCTGTTACCTCGCATTGCTGGATAATGTCCACGCCGTGCGCGTCAGCGGCACGCGCAAAGCCCCACGCGACCGCGTCATGGCGCGAAATACCTGCGCGCCTCTGTATAAACCCGCCGTGCACCGGGTATCGTGCGTCGAGGTTGATGAGCGGTACGAGCTTTTTGATTTCGTCAGGACTCATCAGCTCGGAATCGATACTATTAATCTGAATCGCATTTGCCCAGCGTCGCAGGCCCTCGAGCTCGTGATGGCTGTGCGCAAGCGTTAGCACACCACGTTGACTTAACATGATGTTGAAGTTCAGGTCGCGGCCCAGGTTCTCATAGAGCTTTAGTGAGTGATCAAAGAACGCGGCGCTCTGTGGCCAGAAATAATTCGACCGCGTCACCTGCGTATTGCGGCCTGTGTTGCCGCCGCCAAGAAAACCTTTCTCGAGCACGGCGATATTTTTGACACCGTGCTTTTTCGCAAGATAGTAAGCCGTCGACAATCCATGACCACCGGCGCCTATGATTACGACGTCATAGGATTTTCTTAACTCCGGTGTGCGCCAAACCGGCTTCCAGGATCGGTGGCCACTCAACGCATTGCGAATGAGCGAGAATGCGGAATAGCCTTTCATGTTACGACATCGTACGCTACCGACAGGCGCGACTCCAATCGCAGGTTACGGTTGTATATAGGCAAACAAGTTGAGCAGAAACCCCCGATACGACATTCTTTTCGAGCCGGTCAAAATCGGTCCGGTAACCGCGCCGAATCGTTTTTACTGCACGCCTCACGCGCTCGGGACCGGTAACCAGATGCCCCATACGCGCGCTGCGATGCGTGAAGTCCGTGCGGAAGGCGGCTGGGGCGTTGTGAATACCGGCTACTGCTCGATACACCCGAGTTCCGACGACGCACCGCTACCCTATTGCCGCCTGTGGGATGACGAGGACGTCAAGGTTCATGCATTGATGGTTGACGCCGTGCATCGTCACGGATCCCTGGCCGGCGTCGAGTTGTGGCATGGCGGCAGCGGAACGGGCAACCGCCTGACGCGTATTCCACTGATGTCTGCATCGGGTGTGTCCGGTGATTCAACTTATCCCGGTTGGATGAACCTGTCGCAATCGCGAGCCATGGATAAGAAGGATATTCGCGAGTTCCGCCGCTGGCATGTCGATGCTGCGAAGCGGGCGAAGTCCGCCGGTTTCGATATTGTCTATATCTACGCCGGTATGAATTTCGGCCCATACCAGTTCCTGCTGCCGTGGTTGAACAAGCGCACCGACGAATACGGCGGATGCCTGGCAAATCGCGCCAGGCTCACGCGAGAAATCGTCGAGGACATGAAGGAGGCGGTCGGCGACACATGTGCCGTCGCCCTTAGGTTCAGCACCGACGAACTGCTCAGGGTTCCCGGAGAAAACATGGAGTCAGCAGCGCACGAGATCATCTCGATGCTATCGGACCTCCCGGACCTGTGGGATCTGAAGTCGTCGAGTTGGGTCGTCGAAACCGCGTCGGCGCGGTTCAGCGAGCAAGGTGCGCAGGAACCCTGGGTCAGGTTTGCGAAATCGCTGACGTCGAAACCCGTTGTCGGCGTCGGTCGCTTTACGTCACCGGACGCCATGGTCAGTCAGGTCAAGCGGGGAATTCTCGATCTGATAGGCGCGGCGCGTCCGTCAATCGCAGACCCGTTCCTGCCCAACATGGTCAATGAAGGCCGTGAGGACGAAATCCGTGAGTGCATCGGCTGCAACATTTGCGTGTCCGGGTATCACGATTGCGTTCCCATCCGATGCACTCAAAATCCCACCATGGGCGAGGAGTGGCGACGTGGCTGGCATCCGGAACGCATACCACCTGGCGATCCTGACACAAAGATCCTCGTTGTCGGCGCAGGACCGGCCGGACTCGAGTGCGCCAGAGCCCTCGGCAATCGCGGATTTGCGGTAACGCTCGCCGAGGCCGGCGAGGAACTGGGCGGCCGGGTAACGATCGAGTCGAAGCTGCCGGGTCTTGCCACCTGGGCTCGCGTGCGTGACTACCGCACTAACCTGATCCAATCGATGAGCAATGTGGAAATCTATC
>CAMYMP010000533.1 GCA_947259435.1 uncultured Woeseiaceae bacterium | reverse complement strand
GACGGGCGCACAGGGCGGGGGATTGCTGCGTGCAATCCTGGATGATCCGCAGCAGCAGTTTCAGGCGCGGGCGCTGACGCGCAACGCGAACTCCGACAAGGCACAGGAGCTTGCCGCCCGCGGCGCAGAAGTGGCGCAGGCCGACCTTGATGATCTCGACAGCCTGAAGAAAGCATTTAAAGGTGCCTACGGCGCATTTTGCGTCACCAATTTCTGGGAACACTTTTCGCCGCAAAAGGAGCTGGCGCAAGCAAAAAACCTGGCAGAGGCTGTCAGCGACACGGGCCTCGAACACGTCATCTGGTCAACGCTGGAGGACACACGCAAATGGGTGCCGTTGAGCGACGATCGCATGCCGACACTCATGGATAACTACAAGGTGCCGCATTTCGACGCCAAGGGCGAAGCGAATCACGAGTTCAGCGACCGGGGTGTACCGACGACATTCCTGCTGACGTCTTTCTACTGGGATAACCTGATCTCTTTTGGCATGGAGCCGAAACGTGGTGCGGATGGCACGCTGGAGTTCGTACTGGCCATGGCTGACAAGCCGCTGTCGGGCATCGCGTCTGCCGATATCGGCAAATGTGCGCTAGGCATTTTCCGGCGCGGCACGGAGTTTGTCGGCAAGACGCTCGGCATCGCGGGTCAGCACCTGACGGGCGAGCAGATGGCGGCTTCGCTAAGCAAGGCGTTTGGCGAGCCGGTGCGATACAGCCCGATCGAACCCGACGTATACCGCGCGCTCGGTTTTCCGGGTGCCGAAGACCTTGGCAACATGTACCAGTTCAAGAGGGACTTTAACGATTACTTCTGTGGCGCCCGCAGTATCGACGTGTCGCGGTCGCTCAATCCCGAGCTAATGACCTTCGACGACTGGCTCGCGAAGAACAAGGATCGTATTCCGGTAGACAAGCCCACCGCCTGACTGGCCGGTGCCAGGCACATAGGCTAATTGAAAATCAGCTAATTCGTGAGGGTCAGCTTGCCGCGCAGCTCTATCGCTGCACTTGATCGGCCGACTAGTACGTCAAAGGTGCCGGGCGCGGCATGCCACGCTTTCGCGTCGACGTCGTAATACGAGAACGAGCGGCGATCGAGCTCAATCGTAACGCGCTGTGTCTCGCCCGGTTTCAAATTGACTTTGGCGAAGCCCTTCAGCTCTTTCAACGGCCTTGGCACACCACTGTGCGTGTCGGCGACATAAACCTGCGCCACCTCGGCGCCCGCGCGGCGGCCGGTGTTCGTCAAATCGAAGCTGACCTGCACGTTGCCGTCGTCTGACTCCCCGGGCGAGACGGCGAGATTGCTGTATTTGAAAGTCGTGTAGGAGAGGCCGTGGCCGAACGGGAATAGCGGGGCTACGCCGTTCTTCTCGAAGCCGCGGTAGCCGACGAAGATGCCTTCCTTGTAAAGGATCTTTTGCGTACCGGGTTCGGGGTAGTAGTGATCATGCGCCGGGTTGTCCTGCCAACGCTTCTCGAAGGTGGCCGGCAGGCGGCCCGATGGATTTACCGCACCAAAGAGAATCTCGGCGACGGCTGTGCCGCCTTCCTGACCCGGGAACCATGCCTGCAGCAGTGCCGACACCTCGTCGATCCAGCCGTTCATATCAACGGCGCCGCCCGAGGTCATTACTACCACCGTGCGCTTGTTCTCTGCCGCCATGAGCCGGATCAGCTCGTCCTGCCCGGGCGGCAACCGGAACGTGCGGTCACTGCCCTCGGACTCGGACGAGCCATCGAAGCCGGCCGCGATCACGACGACGTCGGCCTTGGCGGCCAGGGCGTTGGCCGTCGCTTGAACCCGATCACCGTGCCTGGAGAAACCGAGCTGCAGACGTTCACCCGGCCACTTTTGTCGACCGTGATGTTCCAGCATGACTTTATGCGGACCGGCGTCGAGCGCAAGGGTCACGTAGTCGACCATGGCCTTATTCAGGTTCCAGCTGTCGATAACGGGCTCGTCGTCAAGGAACAGCCGATACAAGCCGCCAAGGTCGCCAGCCGCAGCAACGAAAATGTCGTATGTGCCTTTTTCCGGCACGTTGTAAAAACCCGTCCAGCGCTCCGATCGCGTTCCTTCCGGAAATTGCGGCGTCCCGTCGTTCAGGCCGATTTCGACGCGCGGTTCTATGCGCGTCAGCATGGGTTTGCCCGAAAGGTCTTCCGATGCAAAGTACTCGGCGTGCATTCCCGGTTCGCCGCCGGTCGCTGCCGTCGAGAATTGTGTGGCACTGATCATCTCGGACAGGGATGGCAAACCACGGTCGTACAGCACCTCGGTATTGTTACCCGCGGCCGCAACGATGCCGTCCAGAATGCTGGTCGCTTTGAAAGGCTCCACCATCGAGCTGCCGCCTCCTCCCGTTACGGCCGGGTGGGCATTCG
>CAMYMP010000532.1 GCA_947259435.1 uncultured Woeseiaceae bacterium | reverse complement strand
CAGGACAGAGTGCAGTTTCTGAAATTCGATAATCTGCTGCCAGTGGCGCAGGAATTTCCGGTTGTAACGTTTCGCAACAATATCCATGATTTCTCTGGTCGGGGGCAGCTGATCTGCAATCATCCCCGCAGCCAGTTCAACCATCACCAGCGCTGACGCTTCAAGTGGTTCGATAAAGCCCGAAGACATGCCAATAGCAACACAGTTCCTGTGCCAGAATTCTTGCCGATGGCCGGGCTGATACCGGATCTTCCGCGGCACAACACTGGCCGCTGCCTTATCTCCGGCAATCGCTTTGATATAGGCCAGCAGCTGAGCGGTGGCCTCATCCTCCGAGATATGAGCACTTGAGTAAACGTGGCCGGTACCGCGACGCGTAGGTAATCCAATATCCCAGATCCAGCCCGCAGTCTGTGCGGTTGAATGCGTGCAGGACTGGATAGCCTGATCTTCTTCGGTGTATGCCACCTGTGCCGCCAGAGCAGTGTCGTTGAAAAGATACGCCTGTTGTGACTGAAACGGGATCTTGAAGTGCTCGCCCAGCAGGAGGCTCTTTGTTCCGGTACAGTCGATAAACAGGTCGCCTGCTATTTCACCGGCACGGTCGGTTGTAACTGATTTGATGTCTCCGTTCTCAGCCGCATTTATCTGCGACACATTCGCCTTGACGTGCTTTACACCCAGCTCTTCCGTGCAGTGCTGATGCAGCAGTTCAGCAAATTTTCCGGCATCCAGGTGATAACCATAGTTCACCACAAAGGCGTATTCCGGTGTTGTGATCTGCTTGGGGGCAATGCAGTCAGCAAACAATGCAGTCTGAGGTGTCACAGCATCCGCAAATTGAGGTGCATCGGTCAGCGACAGCCAATGAGGCGCGAGGTTAGTTTCAGCGTAGTCTATGGGGACGGTAAATGGATGGCAGTAAGTATCTCCGCTGCCCGTTTGCCAGTTGCGGAACCAGGTGCCCTGTTTGAAGCTGGCATCACACTCCCGGATAAAGTCAGTCTCGGGCAGTCCAATGCGCTGCAGGGTCGCCCGCATGGACGGCCAGGTGCCCTCACCAACGCCAATGGTCGGTACATCGGGTGATTCGATCAGCAACAGTTCAAACGGCTGCTGTGCCTGTGAGTCGATGCGATTTTCAGCCGCAATGACTCCAGCCGACAGCCAGCCGGCGCTGCCTCCACCCACTATGACTATTCTGGAAATCCTGTCTTCCATATTCCGACCAGTATCCCACAAATCCGCAGCATGATTGCGCTCTGTAAAGTAAAGAAGCTGCTTACAATAATGGCGCTACCGGTCAATCGTCAGGTGATGGATATCGTGGCAAAGAGGTACAATCGAAAGTCCATTGCGGTAGACGTTGGTCGACAACCTTCACACCGAGAGTTCGTTAGAAATTTTTGCGCGGAGCCGAATTGATGAAGAAGACGAAGTTCCTCTTGTCCTGCACGGTGCTAATAATGAGTGTAGTTAGCTGCGACACGGAACGATCTCTACCCGCAGCTGATCTTGAAGCTCCAGATGTCAGTACGACTGATCTCGTCTGGGCCGTCAATGTCGGCGGCCCGGCGTATACGGGTATGGACGGTACGGAGTACGGGGGCGAGGAATCCGTAACGGGTGGCACCGTCGGCACGATGGAGACCGTGAAAGGTTCTCAGGATGCGTTTCTGTACAAAAGTTTTCGAGAAGGCGATATCCAGGTTGCACGCCCGATCGAAAACGGCAGCTATGACATCACCTTTCACTTCGCTGAGCCCAAGAGCGCTGAGAGCTACGCAGCAGGCGACCGCGTTTTCGACGCCTTTGCCGAGGGCGAACGCGTCATCGATGATCTCGACGTCATGCTCTTCCGGGACGGCAAGGTCATCTCCGCACTGACCGTGACCGCGCCGAATGTCGTCGTCGCCGATGGCGAGCTCAATATTCGCTTCGATGCCTCCGCGGACCAGCCAATGCTGAGCGCACTGACTGTACGTGACAAGAATCGCCCAACACCTGCCTGGCAGCTCGTCTGGAGCGACGAGTTTGACGGCGAGACGCTGGATGCCGAGAAATGGAGTCCAAATATCTGGCCGCCACGCAAGGTCAACGACGAGGACCAGGCGTATACGGCACGAGAAAAGAACCTGCGCATCGAGGATGGCAAGCTCGTGATCGAAGCGCGCAAGGAAGACTACGAGGGTGCGAGCTACACGTCCGGGCGTGTACATTCGGATGGCAAGGGCGATTTCCTGTACGGTCGCTTCGAAGTACGCGCAAAACTGCCGGCCGGTCAGGGCAGCTGGCCCGCCATCTGGATGTTGCCCAGCGACCCGTACCGGTATTCCACGACCTGCGAAGAAGGAGAGGACTGGCAAGGCAGCAGTACTTGCGATGCGTGGCCCAATTC
>CAMYMP010000531.1 GCA_947259435.1 uncultured Woeseiaceae bacterium | reverse complement strand
GCCGCTTCGAAACCTTCGATTACTGGGCGAACAGAGGCTCCGGCTCGAAAATGCCGGCGGCCCGCCAGGCCCTGGCCGGCGGTTACGCCGACTGGACCAGGGAAGTTCGGCAGTACCTCACAACACTGCGGGCGCACGGCCTGGATGTCCGGTTCTTCCTTGCGGAAAACGGGCAATCCCTTGAAGGAACATTTTTTGCTGAAGAAAGCGATGAAGTGCCGGGCAAGGGCGACTCCACCGTCACCGAGCACAGTTTCGAAGAGCTCGGAACCGTTGCCATTACAGTCATGGATGGCGCCAGGATTGAAAATTATTACCCGCTTAGCCCTCAAGGCCTGAACGACGTCCATGGTCACTTGCGCAGCTTGGTGCCCGGCGGTCAGACCGTGGCGTTTCCAGGTACGATATTGTACGACGAGAAAACACGCAGACTCGTATCCGAGACCAGCGCCAGCAGTGTTCATCATTGACCCATATGGCCACGCACAGCAGCAACGACCTGGTCTCTATCGCCTCTTCACCAATTCATGGCCAGGGCCTGTTTGCCGCACAGGAAATCTCTGCGGGTCAGTTGATCGGGGTATATGAAGGGCCGGTAGTCGAGGATGACGGTATGTACGTGCTTTGGATCGAGGATGAGCCAGGCGGCGGATGGACCGGCTACGACGGCAGAAACGAATTGCGCTTCATGAATCACTCCGATGAACCAAACGCGGAAATGGACGGATTGAGATGTTATTCACTCGGCGTCATTCGAACCGGTACGGAAATCACCATTGATTATGGATGGAATGATTCTTGATATCTAAGCGCCTGACCGCCATATGCCCTAGTTGAGGCAGTTGGTATGCCCGGTAAATGGAAAACCTTATGGAACTCAGTGACGCAGTAATAGGCAAAATCGAAGATTTCGTTCAAGGAAACAAGGTCGTTCTTTTCATGAAAGGGACGCGCCAACAGCCGATGTGCGGGTTTTCCGCGAAAACGATTTCAGTGCTGGACAGCGTCCTGCCTGATTACGTGACGGTTAATGTGCTCGACGATCCGGAAATCCGGGAAGGCATAAAGGTTTACGGCAATTGGCCGACCATCCCCCAGCTCTATCTTGACGGTGAACTGGTCGGTGGCTGCGACATCGTGCTCAACATGCTCAATACAGGTGAACTCCACCAGCACCTGGGCCTGGACGCCCCTGACCGTTCGCCACCGGAGATTACCATTACCGCCGGCGCCGCGGAAAAGATTCTCGAAGCCATGCAGGGGCATGAAGGTATCGCCCTGCACTTCCAGGTGGACGCCAATTGGGACGCTCAGTTCAACCTGGCCCCACCGCAAGGTCACGAGATCGCCACGAAGTCGAATGGGATCGATGTCCTCATGGATATTGCGACGGCACAGCGTGCACGCAATGCCGTGATCGATTGGGTCTCCACGGTGGAAGGTGAAGGTCTTGCCATTGACCTGCCGCAAGCCCCACCGCCGGTCAGGCAAATGACGGTTCAGGAACTGGCAGAAAGCCTCGAATCGGGCAATGTGATCGTGGTTGACATTCGGGGTGAAAGCGAACGGGCACGGGCCTCGATCGACGGTTCACTGGTGCTGGACCGGGAAACGATGGAAAAACTGGAAGCCATGCCAAAGGACACCGGAATCGCCTTTCTCTGTCATCACGGCAACTCCAGCCAGGGCGCTGCAGAGTATTTCCGCAAACAGGGTTTCACCAACATCAGCAACATCGCAGGCGGTATTCACGCCTGGTCGATGGAGATCGACTCCTCCATCCCGGCTTATTGATTCTGCTTTGCAGGAGCCGGCATGGCCGGCTCCTACATTGAAAACTCCGCAATGGCCGGTGCGTGGTCGGATGGCCGTTCCTGGCGGCGCGGCTCGATGTCGATATAGCTCGCTTCGCAGCGCTCCGCCATCGCGGCTGAGGCAAGCACCAGGTCGATGCGCAATCCCAGCTTGCGGCGGAACATGTTCATCCGGTAATCCCACCAACTCCAGATCCGCTCCTCCTGCTCGAACAGCCGGAACGTATCAGTAAGACCAAGGGTGAATATCCTCTTCAGGGCGTCCCGCTCAAGCGTGCTGCAAAGAATTTTTTCATGCCAGGCTTCCGGGTCATACACGTCGCGGTCATCCGGTGCGATGTTGAAGTCACCGAGCACAATCATGTTTTCGTGCAGTTCCATTTCCGAAGCCAGCCAGGCGGTGACGCAGTCCAGCCAATGGAGCTTGTAGTCGAATTTCTCTGAACCCACTTCGCTGCCGTTCACCACGTAGAGATTCACTATCCGTACGTTGCCCACCGTCGCGGCCAGTATCCGGCGCTGATGGTCGTCCAGCCCGGGGATATCGGAAACCGGATCGGTCAATTCTTCACGACTGAGTATGGCC
>CAMYMP010000530.1 GCA_947259435.1 uncultured Woeseiaceae bacterium | reverse complement strand
GTGATATCCAGCCTCGTTCGCACCACAACTGAAGTTCGCGAGGCTCGCGACGGCGTGATCGTAGATGACCGGCAGATCCAGGCCTACAGGGCCCAACGAGCCGGGCTCGCTGCCGGTTGCTTTACGAATCGTGTCTGCGCCGGCCATCGTCAATGGCGATGCAATGCCAGCTAACTTCTGTGCCTTGACCGCGTTGATTTCGTGGTCGCCGCGCAGCACGAGCGCGACAGGCCCGTCAGTTCCTTCGACGATCAACGTCTTGATGGTCTGCTCGGCCTCGATAGAGAGCAACTTGCAAAGTTCTTCAATGGTGCCAACGCCGGGAGTCGCTATCTTCTCTAGCGATTGTTTTGCCGGTGCCCGTTCGGCTGTTGAAGGACGGGTTTCCGCGGTCTCGACATTCGACGCATAGTCATCCTCATCGCTGTAAGCGATCGCATCTTCACCGGAGTCGGCGAGAACGTGAAATTCCTGTGACTTGCTGCCGCCGATCTCGCCACTGTCCGCCCAGACGATGCGGAACTTCAGGCCGAGGCGCTCGAATATTGCCGAGTAGGCTGCGTACATTTTCTGATAGGAAATCTCGAGACCCGCCTCGTCGATGTCGAAGGAATACGCATCTTTCATGATGAATTCGCGCGATCGCATGACGCCGAAGCGCGGCCGGATCTCGTCGCGGAATTTGGTCTGAATCTGATAGTAATTGACCGGCAACTGCTTGTAGCTGCGCAGTTCCTTGCTCGCAATGTCCGTGATGACCTCTTCGTGCGTCGGGCCGAAGCAGTAATCGCGCTCGTGCCGGTCCTTCATGCGCAGAAGCAGCGGTCCATACTGGTCCCAGCGGCCAGTTTGTTGCCAGAGCTCAGCTGGCTGTACGGCAGGCATTAGCAGTTCCAGAGCGCCGGCACGATTCATTTCCTCGCGAACGACCGTCTCGACCTTGCGAAGCACTCGCACGCCCAGCGGCATCCAGGTGAAGAGCCCGGAGGCGAGGCGGCGGATCAGGCCGGCCCGGAGCATCAGTTTGTGACTGACGATTTCTGCTTCCGCAGGCACTTCCTTGAGCGTCGTCAGTCCAAATTCGGAGAATCGCATCAAATATCAACCTTTGGGGATCAAGGCGCGAATTCTAGTGCATATAGGGCCAAAAACGTATTGACTCGAACAACAAAGCAAGGGATGGTCGCGGGTCTTTGAATTCGAGCAGGTCCTTTCCTTGGAAGGTAGACGCAATCCGTTTGTCGCGCCTGAGGGCATTCCCTTACTGGTTGTCACCGCTGTGGCCTTCGGTCTTGCGCTTCGCTATCTCGATGTCGCCGTTGCTGTCGCCATTGCCCTGGCATTTTTCGTAATGATCCTGATCTTCCGCGATCCCCGCCGCGGAATCCCGGCGTCGCCGCTCGGCGTTGTCAGCCCCGTTGACGGCCGCGTCGTCGAGGTCGATCTGGCCGACCGGGGCGTGCTGCAGGGCGAGGCGCAGCGCGTGTTGATCCGTATCGACAGTTTCGGCACGTATACGGCGCGGGCGCCGGTCGAGGGCAAGATCATGGACATGCGCTCCGTCAGCAATGAAAAGGTCGGCGATTACCGCACCAACGCATTGTGGATACAAACGGACGAAAGCCACGACGTCGTGCTGCAGTTTCGTGGCCATCGCTTCGGTCTCGCACCACGGTCTTTTATTCGCTTCGGCGAGCGCGTTGGACAGGGGCAACGCTGTGCCTATCTTCGGCTGACTCGCGTCGCCGAACTGCACCTGCCAATCGACAGTACAATCCTCGTCACGCCCGGTCAGCTCGTGGTTGCGGGTACGGATTTGATTGCCAAAGTGCCGCCGCCCTGAGTGGTAAACTATCGGGATGATTCAGTCTGAGCATCAACGACGCGCCTACCTTGAGGCGCTCGGTGTTGATGTCTGGTTACCGCGCGGGCAGGCGGAACCGGAGCCGGAGTTCGTGGAAGTGAAAGCCGTGGCAGCTGACCTGAGTTGGTCGGGGCTCCGGGACACGGTGGCTGGGTGCACGCGTTGTCCACTGCACCAGAGCCGTACGCAGACCGTTTTCGGCGTTGGCAACCCCGATGCAGACTGGATGATCATCGGTGAGGCGCCGGGCGCCGAAGAGGATCGCCGCGGCGAGCCGTTCGTCGGCCGCGCCGGCAAGCTGCTCGATGAAATGCTGCGTGCGGTCGGGCAGGGCCGCGACAGCGCTTTTATTGCAAATATCCTCAAATGTCGCCCGCCTAACAATCGGGATCCGAAACCGGAGGAATCCCGTGAGTGCCGTGGCTACCTCGAGCGGCAGATCGAACTCGTGCAGCCGAGCATCATTCTTGCCGTGGGTCGTATCGCCGCACAGCTGCTACTCGATACCGACGCGCCGGTTGGTCGATTACGCGGCTCGAGACATCAGCTGG
>CAMYMP010000529.1 GCA_947259435.1 uncultured Woeseiaceae bacterium | reverse complement strand
CCCTCGATGTAGACCTGCGAGCCCTTGCGCAGGTACTCGGCCGCAATCTCGGCGAGGCGATTGAACATCGCGACCTTGTGCCATTCCGTACGTTCTTTTTGTTCGCCGGTCTGCTTGTCTTTCCAACTCTCGTTCGTGGCCACTGTCAGGTTGGTCACTGCCGATCCACTGGGCATGTAGCGCGTCTCGGGATCGCCTCCGAGGTTGCCGACGAGAATGACTTTGTTTATTCCGCGGGCCATATCAGGTCCCCTGTCAGATGATGTACTTGTTTTTTTGCCCACCCGGCTGCCGCCGGTAAGGGTCGACTATTGTAGAGCCTGAGGGCCCAATTACCACCCCGATTTCTCTAGGAACGCTGCCGAAACAGCCCTGACATCGCCAGCCATACGGCGGCGAGCAGCGCGCACACGAAGAACACGTCTGCGGGGCGCCCGGCTGCAAGGAAGCGTCCGCCGATCAGACCACCAACGAAAGCGCCGAGAAACTGCGCGCTCGAGAACACGCCGAGCGATGCGCCGCGCACCTCGCCGTGAGCGAGTATCGACAAACGCGCCGGCAGTCCTGCTTCGAGGAAGTTGAATCCGGCAAAGAACGCGACGAGTGCCAGGAACACGGGCACGACGGCGACGCCTGCAAACGTCAACATCATCTCACCCGCGACGAGCAGCGCGACGGCGATGCCGATGGTCACGGCCTTGCCTTCACGCTCGTCGCTGAGAATCAGCGGGATCGTCCCGAGCAGCGACACGAGCAGCGCACCGACATACATTTTCCAATGATCCGTCAATGCGAGTTCAAGGCGGTTTGCGAGCAGGAATGGCAGCGCCACGAAACTGGCAGTCAGAATCGCGTGCAGCAGGAACACGTAAAAATCGAGGCGCAGGAGGTCAGCACGAAATGCGGATCTGAGATTCCATTTGGGTGCTGCCTCGGGTCGTTCGATAGTGTCCGGCAAGCGGGTCAATAGCAGTCCCGCAACTACGGCGAGCAGCGCCGCAAGCCAGAACAGCGCTGGCACGCCGAAGTTGGCCGCAATAGCCGGCCCCAGGACCAAAGCGACAACAAAGGAAGCGCCGATGCCGATACCGTAGAACGCCATCGACCGGGTGCGAACCTCCTCGCGCGTGGCGTCGGCGATCAGCGCAGCCAGCGTCGCTGAAATAGCGCCCGCGCCCTGCAAAAGCCTGCCGATGATGACGCTCCAGATCGAATCCCCCACGGCAGCGACAACGCTGCCCGTGGCAAATATGATCAGACCCGCAACTATGACCGGTACTCTGCCAACCCTGTCCGATAGCGCGCCGAAAGGGATTTGCAGGCCCGCCTGGGTCAGTCCGTAGGCGCCGACGGCAAGCCCGATCAGTATCGGCGTTGCGCCCTCGAGTTCGGCGGCATGCAGTGACAAAACGGGCAATAGCGCAAATAAACCGAACATTCTGAAAATTGCGATTGACGCCACGACGCCGACAGCACGCTTCTCGGCAGGCAGCATGGCGACAATACTGGTGTCAGAGTCGGTCTTCATCGAGAGAGTTTTTGCGCCGAAGTCAGAGGGCGGCGTATATTAGCAGGTTGTTCGGCGTTTACTGATACCTACATGAAGACCATCGACACTAAGTCCATCGAAATTCGCGGCGCGAGGACACACAACCTGTGCAATCTCGATCTGAGCTTGCCGCGGGACAAGCTGATTGTGTTCACGGGCCTGTCCGGGTCGGGCAAGTCCTCGCTCGCGTTCGACACGATCTATGCCGAGGGTCAGCGCCGCTATGTCGAGTCGTTGTCCGCCTATGCGCGTCAGTTTCTTTCGATGATGGAGAAACCCGACGTTGATCATATCGACGGCCTGTCGCCCGCAATATCGATTGAGCAAAAGTCGACCTCGCATAATCCGCGGTCCACAGTCGGCACCGTCACCGAGATTTACGACTATCTGCGCTTACTCTACGCGCGTGCCGGTATTCCGCGCTGCCCCGACCACGACACGGACCTCGAAGCACAGACGGTTGCCCAGATGGTCGACCAGGTACTCGCGATGCCCGCGGGTGCCCGGCTGATGCTGCTCGCCCCTGTCGTCGCCGATCGCAAAGGCGAACACGTGCAGCTGATGCAGGACCTCATGGCACAGGGCTTCATTCGCGCCCGAATCGATGGAGAGATCTACGAACTCGACCAGCCGCCGTCGCTCGACCTCCGCAAAAAACATCATATCGACGCGATCATCGATCGCTTCAAAGTCAAGGACGATATCCGCCTGCGGCTTTCCGAGTCGTTTGAAACAGCGCTGCGGCTCGGCGACGGCGTTGCGCGCATAGCGTTTATGGATCAAGCCGACGAAGAAGAGCTGATCTTCTCCGACCGCTTCGCCTGCAACATCTGTGGCTACTCGCTCACGGAGCTCGAACCTCGACTG
>CAMYMP010000528.1 GCA_947259435.1 uncultured Woeseiaceae bacterium | reverse complement strand
GCATATGCCGTCAGATCCACCTTCAGCGGCAGCAAGCCGGTCTCCCAGGCTACGCCAGCGATACCGGTGCCGTTGTTGCCGCGAGCTGCGGCGGCGCCTGCAACCAGTGTGCCGTGAAACTCGTTCGGATGGTCGGGATTGGGATCGTTGGGCCCGTTCGTGCAGGGTCGCGCGCTGCCCGGCGACGCGAAACATCGGCCGGTGGGGAGAACGTTTGCCGCAAGATCAACATGCGTGGTCTGCAGTGAATCGTCGACTATCGCAACGGTGACACCGGGGGCCGTGCTTTGCCGATCCCATGCGGCTACCATATTGAGGTCCGCGCCGGCATAACCCAATGCGGCGGGCGCATTGATCCCGGTGTTGTCCTTGGACCATTGCTGCGGGAACTGAAAGTCATTCGGCGTCGCCGAGGTTTGCAGCAGATAATTTGGCTCGGCATAAACAACGCGTGGATCAGCCAAGAGCAACGTGACGGCAGACTCGAGATCGCTGTCATTATCAATGGCAAATACGTCGAGCTGAGAAGGTGTCGACGTCACAAGCAGTGTTCCGCCGAAGCCTGCCAGCAATGCCTCGATGTCTGCTATCGTAGTTCCCGCAGCCCGGCGCACGAGTACCTGCCCGGATACATGCGGCACCGTGTACTCAGTCTGTGCGCCACCTATCGGGGCGACCGCCAAAGCCGGCGGACAAATCAACAAAGGCAGGAACACGGCGCACAGCCGCGTATCCATCAGTCGCTTCAAATTCATGATGAAAACCCCATACCAGAGCGGTATGACGATGACACGGAGCCGCAAACACGTCCGTGATCTGAAGCACAGAATCGGAATCGTTCGTATTAGGCTGTTAAACGCACTGATGCGAATACGAATGGTTAAAATTTGTAACCGCGTCACAGAATTCACGCACTGCATGAACCTAGGATGTGCCCTATCGAAATGTTTTGGATCCATTTGAGGAAACATCAAGTCGTGCGCAAGTCATTATTTTACAAGCGGTTTATTTTTAGGCTGGGGTATTTATTGTCGGCCAGATCGTTTGACTTGCGGGCGTCGTCAGAGCTTCGGGAGGGCATCATGAACAACGTCATTAAGTTTATTCCAGCATTGATTGCAGCGATATTTATCACCGCATGTGGGGGCAGTTCCGGCGGTAACAAGACACCCCCACCGCCCCCGCCACCGACAAACCAGTCACCGGCAGGGGCATGGATGGGTACGGCCGTAACGCCGGACGTTGCCGACGTAGCCAGCAGTTTCGAATTCGACGATGCTGATGGTTTCACCGTGGGGAGCTCACCGTTTACCGCTGATTTCCAGGGCGGCGTTGCCGAAAATCGCGGCATGAGCGAACTCAATAATGACGGCCAATACTCGTGGCATGTCGCGGCTGCAGCTGCCGGGACCGTGACCTTCGAAACGGCACCAAGCACGCTGTCGCTTTTCACCCGTGTCGTAACAACTGGCGACGTCGCGACAGTCACGGTTAATGACGTCAACGGTGATGAGATCACAACAGTTATTGTGACCGACGCGTTTCAGGAAATAAGCGTCACGCGGGACCGGGATGCCGGCGATACGCTGATCGGCTCGATCTCCGCCGATGTCACAACCGGGGAGATTGTCGTCGACTCCTTCACGTTCGGCATGCCCAGTTCGGCCGCCACCAACGATGTCACCTGCATCGTCGCACCGGTTGGTGAATTTAGCTGCTCAATTACGGACACGGCCAGTGGCGCTATCGGTGCCAGTGCAAGTGGCATGGCGTCCGTTAGCGTTGATCAGGTGACCGGCACGGGTTGGCTTTATGCAGCCCCGGGTGAGGTGTTTGCCGACGGTTCGGCCCTCGCCTCACTGACAATCAGTGCGGGTACTGTCAGCGAGACAGCGTCACTGGATCTGACAGTTGACGGCACCGGGGTACCGATCGCTGTTTCGACGACATTCAGTGACACATTTGACAGAGGCAGCAGCCTCGCAACCGTTGCCGCGTCGTATGCCTCGTTCGACATTTTTGGCGATGCATCGACATTCGATGTCGATGCCGCGGGAATGATATCCGGCACTTCGGCCGCTGGCTGTACGCTGCTGGGCCAGGTCTCCATCATCGACGCCGCGGTTAACGCCTACGACGTGATGATATCTGTTGCTGATGGCGGAACCGGCACGTGTGGCGTTCAGGACGGCGAGTACCACGGACTCGGCATCACTCAGGACGCCGCTGCGACCGATGACCAGTTCCACGTTGCGACTTTCGTGGACGGTGGATCATCGCTGGTCGGAGATGCGGTCAAGTAAGAGACGACCATGGCCGGCGCACCCAGTGCGCCGGCCATACCCGTCGCTTGTCACGAGTTCCTGCTTGAATTCGCCGGCTTAACCCGCCGCAACCGCGACGGGCTTTTCGTCGATTGC
>CAMYMP010000527.1 GCA_947259435.1 uncultured Woeseiaceae bacterium | reverse complement strand
CGGAAGCATCACGGCAGATAGCGGCAGACCGACGAGCATCCAGCTCGCAAAGTCGATCTGTGTACCGTAGCTTTCGAGCATGAATGCCGCCAGCATCGCGTTCGGCGCGGTTCCCACGAGAGTCGCCATGCCGCCGATCGTTGCGCCATAGGCGACACCCAGGAGCAAGGCGTACTGAAAATCGGATTTGGCTTTTTCGTCAAGCCCTGCAACCGACTTGTGAATAACCGTGATGATCGACACGGCGATAGGCAACAGCATCATCGTTGTCGACGTGTTCATGACCCACATACTGATAACCGCACTGGCGAGCATGAAACCACCCACCAATGAGCGTCCGTTGCCGCCCGCGTGCTGCAAGACGCCCAACGCGATGCGTCGATGCAGATTCCAGCGCTGCATTGCAAATGCAACGATGAAACCGCCAAGAAACAGATAGATGACCTTGTTCGCATAGGGTGCTGCCGTGTCCTGAATATTTGCGACACCGAACAGGGGAAAACATACGAGCGGCAAGAGGGCGGTAATCGCGATTGGCACGGCTTCGGTCGCCCACCAAACTGCCATCAGCATGCCGAGCGCTGCGGTCGTCCATCCGGCCGGTGACAGATCGTCGGGCGCGCCGGCTATCAGCATCAGTGCGCAGACCGACGGCCCGAGTATCAGCCCGACTTTCTGGTGCATCGATCGTCCCAGGCGCATGTCTTCGTCGTTCACGCTGTTTACCATCCGGTTTGGCGAGGAGAATCTACATCTTGTGCATAACTCGCCTTCCTATACAAGATGTAGTAGCATTCCGTGCGTACCAACTCGGTACGCACGGAGATGGGATGTAAAAGGCAATGCGGGCAGGGCGCCGTGCCGGATGCATGATTCGACGGCAGGCATCACGTGCTTCCTCTCAACACGTTGCTTATGTGATCAGCTGCCTGCGCAGCTCGTCACGGCTATCGAAGCAGCGACTTGTCTGCACGTTGACGAACCACACAGAATCCAATCGTGACACGGAGGTTCCGTTTTCTTATGCGATTCGCAACAGGCTCGACGCATCTTCTGCTTGTTATGCCGCCCAGATTCTGGGCGGCTTTTTTCGTGATGCTGGCGACGGGCTGCACATCCGGCCCGCCGAAGCTTCCGTACCCGGCATTCGTTCAGGCTGACGAACTCGAAGACAGATTCATGGCGACACTGCCGGGCGTGCGCGCGAAACAATTCGCAGGCAACCCGAAAACGCGCCGGACGAGCAACCGAATCGATTTGCCGACTGGCTGGCAAGGGACAAGCGGCGGGGCACCCGGCAAATCGCTCGAGATTTTCGTGTTGGCCGGTGATCTTGATGTCGGTGACATTAAACTGGGACCCGGCGGCTACGCGCACGTGCCGCCCGGATCTTTCGGCTTCAATCTGCAGACTTACGACGGTGCTCGCATCCTGTATTTTCTCGACGACGTGGATCCGTTGGCGATGATCAGGTCGCCAATCATTCTCGACACACGACTCGTCGAGTGGCAGCCGACCGACATCGAGGGCGTCACCGTCAAAGATCTGCGATCCGATCCCGGCAACGGCGCACGTACCTGGATCATGCGAATTCAGTCGGCCGCCGTGTTGCCGTGGCGGTCGTCATCCGTTGTCCGTGAGGGATACCTGGCGCGAGGCCAGTATCAGGACAGCGAATGTGTGGATGGCGAGGCGCATACCTGGACGTACACATCCGGCGGATATTTCTATCGGCCCGCCGATGCGATCAGCGGTGGCCCTGAGGCACAGGCGATTACGGAGTCCGTATGGATTCTGCGTGAGCGGACGGCGGGTGTTGAGACAGTAGCCGAAAAATGTGAGTAAGGCTGTGGTCGGGGAGAGTGGTCACAGTAAGTAAAGCGCAGCGCAGCGAGCTCCCGTCAAGCGGGATCAAGACATGACTGTGACCACTCTCGCTGGCCGCGGCCTGTTATTTGGCCAGTTTCGTAATTCCTTTGCCCAATTTCATGAGTTTCGTCAGCGTCGACGTCGGAATGTCCGATATCTGTTCGTACCAGCTGCTCGTCGACTCGATGAAGTTCAGCATGTTGTGGATGCGTTCTTTGGTGACTGGATGGGTGTCAGCTTCTGCGTCAACTTCTTCGGCCGCGTTGCGTAGCATCGACAACGTCGGATTTAGTTCGCGTTGCTTGCGTTGCTCGATAATCACGCGAAACAACTCCCAGACGTCGTGCAGCGACTCGAAGTAATCACGCCGATCGCCCAGGACATGCGTCATGCGCACAAGTCCGAATCCCTGTAGCTCCCGGATACTCGTGCTGACGTTGGACCGCGCCACTGACAGGACGTCGACAATCTGGTCGGCGCGGAGCGGCTCGGGCGAGAGATACAGCAATGCCTGAATCTGAGCGACGGTGCGGTTGGTACCCCAGCGCGTGC
>CAMYMP010000526.1 GCA_947259435.1 uncultured Woeseiaceae bacterium | reverse complement strand
ATCGGGCAACGTGGTCATTGTTTACGCGCTTAAAGCGCTGCGGGAAATTGGCGCGCTGGACGATATTCCGGTCGTTGTCGCGTACACGGGTGATGAGGAGAAGACCGGCAGGCCGCTTTCCATCGGCCGGAAAGAGCTTATCGAAGCGGGCCAATGGGCTGATATTGCACTTGGCTTCGAATCAGCGATTCATCGTGAAGGGTCCGACTGGGCGACGATTGCCCGACGGAGTTCGAGCCGCTGGCTTCTTACCGTCGAGGGTAAACAGGCACACTCTTCAGGCATATTCAGCGACGATGTCGGTGCCGGCGCCATTTTTGAGACCGCGCGGATACTGAATGCCTTTTATGACGAAGTGCGTGGCGAGGAGCACCTGACATTCAACGTTGGCACGATACTCGGTGGCACTGATGTCACCTACGATGCGCAGCAGAACCGTGGCACAGCCTTCGGCAAGAGGAATGTTGTGCCACGCAAAGCAGTAGTTCATGGCGGCATGCGGACGATTTCCTCAGAGCAGATGGAGCGCACTCGTGCTGCGATGCGGGCCATCGTTGCCAAGAACCTGCTACATACCAGTGCGAGCATCGAGTTTGCGGAAGGCTATCCGCCGATGTTTCCGACTGAAGGTAATCGCGGTCTCAAAGTCGTGTTGTCGGCGATTAACGAGGCGCTCGGTCGCGGCCCGATGAAGGAACTGGATCCCTCGATGCGCGGTGCGGCGGATGTCTCCTTCGTTGCACCGTACACAGATGCCATAGCAGGACTGGGTGCATTGGGCGATGGCGGTCATACGCCGAACGAAAGCCTTGACCTGACCTCGCTGCCGCTCGCGGTCAAACGTGCTGCGATCCTGATCTACAGGATCAGCGACTACAACGAGTAACAGGAAGAATGGCGCAATCGCACAGGCACGCGACTAACGAAAGCAATCAACGGCGCGTAATGATCGCACTGATTCTCACCGGCACATTCATGCTGGTCGAGGTCGTGGGCGGCATTATTTCAGGGTCGCTGGCATTGCTGGCGGACGCCGGCCACATGTTGACCGACACGATGGCGCTGTCACTCGCCGCGATGGCGTTTCATGTCAGCAAGCGCCCACCGGGGGGTAATCTCACCTACGGTTACCAGCGCTTCCAGATTCTCGCCGCGTTCGTCAACGGATTGAGTCTGCTGGCCGTTGTCGGCTGGATTTTGTTTGAGGCAGTCAGCCGGTTCTTTAACCCAAGAGATGTTCTGGGTGAGACAATGCTCGTCGTTGCTTCTGCGGGCCTTGTCATCAATCTTGTCTCATTTGCTGTCTTGCATACCGGTGACAAGGAAAACCTGAACATTCGCGGTGCTGCCCTGCACGTCGCGGGCGACCTGCTGGGTTCTATCGCGGCGATCGTGGCGGCGATCATCATTATTTATACGGGATGGACGCCGATTGATCCGATATTGTCCGTTGCCGTGGCCGCACTGATTCTCAAAAGCGCCTGGTCGCTGGTGAAGCGCAGCGCGCACATTTTGCTGGAAGGCGCGCCGGAGTGGCTCGACGTCGAAACGATGCAGGAACACATTGTCGCAAGAGTGTCGGGCGTTGGCGAAATCCATCACGTCCATATCTGGGGGCTGACGCCTCAGCAGCTGATGCTCACAATGCACGTGTCGCTGGACGGACCGGTCGAGAGTCAGTCCGGCGTGATCCGCGACGTAAAAACATTCCTGCAGGAGGAATACGGTATCGGGCACTCGACGATCGAGGTAGACGTCGATGGCTGTGCCGACCACTAGTCAGTGGGTTTGATAATTCCAATGTAGGGCAGGGTGCGATTCTCTTCCGCGTAGTCCAATCCGTAGCCAACCACCCATTCATCGGGAATATCGAACCCCAGGTAGTCGAGCTCAACGTGAACTTCCGCGCAATCCGCTTTTCGCACCAGTGCGCAGGTTTTTACGGACGCCGGACCGTGAGAATCAAGCATGCCAATCAGGTATTCGAGCGTGTGGCCCGTATCGACAATGTCTTCGACGATCAGCACGTGCTTACCTTCAATATTGCCACGCACGTCCATGACCAGGCGTACGGCGCCGCTCGAACGGCTACCCCTGCCGTAGCTGGATACCGCGATGAACTCGATGACGCGAGGCACTGTCAGCTGGCGCGATAAATCGGCCAGGAAAATGAATGCCCCTTTCAATATACCGACCAGGACGAGTTCGTCGCAATCTTTATAGTCTTTCGAAATCTGCTGGGCAAGTTCGGCGACGCGGGCCTGGATGTCCGCTTCGCTGATGAGAACTTTGAGGACTTCCTGAGTCACATCGGCCTCGCATAAAGGATTTGCAGCGAGCATAGGCGATCTTCGGGATGGATGCCAGACGCGAATGCGGTATGGTTAGCAGGCAATGAAACGGTCAATCGCGATAGCCGGCAATATG
>CAMYMP010000525.1 GCA_947259435.1 uncultured Woeseiaceae bacterium | reverse complement strand
GCCACGCACGGTGACCTCGGTCCCGGTGCGCAGATGCCCTGGCGGCGTATCCTTGAATTTCAGCTTGTATTTTTTCCTGCTCTGCTTGTCCTCGACGAAATACTGACGCTCGGTAGCCTGGTTCTCAAAATCGTCCATGTACAGCACGGTGAGTACACCGGTCATGCTGATTGCTTCGCCGTCGTCTCCTGCCACGCCGGGTCCGGGGCCCGTTATCGCCTCTTCTTGTTGAATGCAGCCGGATAATGCCAGCATCATCGCAAGAAATAACGCGGTAACTCGCCCGATCCTGAGCCCTGTGGATACGGTTGCCAATAATCCCTGTCCGAAAACTCTCATGTCATTTGCCTCGCTTTCTCAATGTTGCTACGTCGCCTGCGAGTGACTGCGCAACTCGGTGTTCGTGACGGCAGATGACGGCATTGGCCGGTCAACTGCCGGGAATTTTTGTCCATGAATTGGAAGTACCAAAACGTCTACACGACGACAGCCCAACGTGGCGCCGTAACGCGTGTGTCAATAATTGCTCTGATTGAGAATCAGGCTCGCTATCGATCGTCTGCGAGTTGAGTCAGAGAGATCGTCGGTGGATGGCATGAGCGAACGTAAAATCGCATCACGCCGGACGACTGACGGCTACCTTCCATGGAAACTTCCTCCGTTTCATTCAAAACGTCCGGAAAGATCCCATCGGATGAGGGGCGAGATGCCTGTCCCACTTTCGGTAACCCGGCTATCCGACACATTGTTGTGGATCCGTGGCTTTGCGTCCCCCGATTGCTCGAGGTTTGCCGTTATCGAGTGAGATCTTTCAAGGCTGAGTCTAACCCTGATCAGCGGGCGCACTGTGAACTACGTCACAGAACCTGTGCAAATAAGTTATTGATTTTACGTAACTTACGCTGGTTTAACCTAAAGCACGATGTTCGTCTTCTCGCTCGCAGATTACGCGTGGGCGACCGACGAACGTGCCCTCCTTGAAACTGCTGATAGTCAACGCGCGGCACTGGAACTGGTACAGCTTTCCGCTTTCGTTCACGCTCGCGGAGTGTGGTTGCGGATGGAGAATCCTGTTCGACCGACGCAGCAGCGCAGCTGCAAGTCAACGAGGAGCCCGCGCAGCGGGCGAGCCAATCCCTCTCTCTGCGCCAAAAAAAACCTCATGGCTAATCCTGGTTACCCGACCGGCCACAAGTGTTCGCCAAATCGCATATTTGGAGTATGTCAATATGCTTACCGGATGCCACCAAATTCTGGTAACTTGCTATTACATAAGAATAAAAAGGAGCCCGACAAGTCGGGCCGCTTCCAAGAGTTTGAGACAACAAAAACCGAACCGCCGTGCCCTGCAATATTGGGAAACCTACTGATGTGGGTTGATTACTCTGTGATCGCGGACTACGAACATTGAGCGAACTCGCCCATCAGACAGCCGCCCCGCACAGCCACGCGTTTGAGCGCCTGTTCACGCTGTCACCCGCTATGCTTTGTATCGCAGGCACCGACGCGTATTTCAAGCGAGTGAATCCGGCTTTCAAGAACAAGCTGGGTTATACGGAGGCGGAACTATTGTCGCGCTCGTTCCTCGAGTTTGTCCATCCCGACGATCGCGCGTCTACTCTGAATGCGGTGCGCAAACTCTCGACCGGAATGCCAGCTGTGAATTTCGAGAATCGCTACCGCCACGCGAACGATTCCTACCGCTGGTTGCTTTGGAATACAGCACCCGTGGCGGAAGAGGGACTGTTGTATGCGACGGCGATCGACATCACCGAACGCAAGCAGGCGGATGAGAGATATCGAAAACTCCAGCAGGAGAGCACGCAGAAGTTCGAAGAGAACGAGCAAAAACTCCAAGCGATGGCGAATCGACTCGTTTTGGCCGAGGAAGAAGAACGCCGCAGGATCGCCCGTGGGCTGCATGATGATGTTGGTCAGACGTTGTTGGCCGCGAAGATGGCTATGGACGAGTTGGGAGCTGATTTGACAGGCAACAGACGGTTATTGGCAGGAGAGGTGCGGCAACTGTTCGAACATGCCATCCGGTCAACGCGGTCACTTACCTTCGACCTGGCTTCGGAGGCACTCTACGACGTCGGCCTGGGGGCTGCGATGCAAAGCTTGTGCGAACGTGCGCAGAAACAGAGCGGCATTGAATTTCGGCCGCCTAAGGGCTTGGAAGGGAACCCGATACCGGAGTCGGCGCGGATCATCCTCTATCGGGTGGGACGTGAGCTGACCAGCAATTACGCCCGCTCGGCGGCATGCTCGAGGTCCTATCGGCACCAGGCTGCGGAACTGAGGCGGTCGTGATCTTTCCGCTCCCCACCAAAGCGACGACGACATGAGCACGCGAGTCCTCCTGGCCGATGACCACGAGATCTTCGTGGAAGGCCTTGCCTCTTTGCTAACGAGTGAACCGCATATTGAGGTGGTAGGCACGGTCACCGATGCCAATCAGGCGGTGCGGGAGGTTCGGGAACAGCAGCCCGATGTCGTGATCATGGATCTTTCGATGCCGGACATGAGCGGCATCGAGGCAACGCAACTGATCAGTACCGAGCGACCGACGGTGAAGGTATTGTGCCTGTCGATGCATGCCGATCGTGGGTACGTAATCGGCGCCCTCGATGCGGGCGCGTCGGGCTATGTGCTCAAGGACAGCGCGAAGAAGGAACTCCTGGATGCCATTCGTGCCGTCGTGGCCGGCCAGGTCTATCTGAGTCCCGCGGTTGCCGGCATGGTGGTGGATGCCGCGAAATCCAGTACGGCTACCCCGGCTCTCGACCTGCTCACCGAGCGAGAGCGCCAGATAACCGCGCTGCTCGCGAAAGGTAGGAGCACCAAGGAGATCGCCGATCTACTCCACCTGAGCGTGAAGACGGTAGGTACTCACCGAAGCCACATCATGGCCAAGCTGGATATCCATAGCATCGCCGAGCTGACCAAGTTTGCTATCCGCGAGGGGCTGACCTCCGTCGAGCACTGAGCGGGCCGGCTTATCGTTTGCCCCAATCAGATTATTTGAAGCCGGTATCAGCAAAAGCCCGATAGACCCAATCCCGTTGCCATGCCTAAATGACGTGTGGACGAGCCTGTCATTCACGATGGCGCGCACCTGCAGATTCTGCTCGCAGACGACAACGAGCCGTTTCGCCGGCGGGTACGCAACCTTATGGACAACTCGCCGGACTTCGAGCTGCTGGGCGAAGCCACGAACGGTGAGGAGGTCGTGCGGCTGGCCCGCGAGCTGCAGCCCGATATCGTGGTGACGGATGTCTTGATGCCGCGCCTAAACGGCATCGAGGCAACGAAACGCATCAAAGGCGAATTTCCGTCGATCGAAGTCATCGCCCTCTCAATGCACGGGGACGATGGATTCCGGAAGGCCATGCTCGATGCCGGAGCATCGACTTACCTCTTGAAGGACAATGTGTTGCACGAGCTGCCCAAAGTTCTGCATTCGATCGCGGCCGCCCGCGCGATCCCCGAATCGGTTACACCTGCCAGCTGAGCATCGGTCAACGCCCGGCACCAGGGTGCTCAGCATTCTTGAAGCGCCTGTCAGCTTTTTGGAAGTGCGATTCAGCTGCTGCCCGATTGGTTAAAAATACCGGCGTGGCATGATTGGTCAGCGGACCTACGATTGGGGTTAGTACGCGCGCGGCACAACGAAACGAATACCGCGCGAAGACTGGTCCGGCAATAACGACCGCCGAGTTTCAACTCTCCCCTCGGCAGCGGATAAGAATTTCGAGAGAGTCCAGAATTCAAGCAAAGAATAAATCTTAAGTAACAACAAATTAAGGTGTCCGGGGATGAATAACGAATCAAAGGGAAGCTGTAGCACTCATTCGACGTTTTGGACTGTCACTCTGTTGGGATGCGCTTTAGTGACGATGGGGCTTTTGGCCC
>CAMYMP010000524.1 GCA_947259435.1 uncultured Woeseiaceae bacterium | reverse complement strand
CCATCTCCGGCGTACCGTAGGCGACGCTCTCGGCCGTTGTGGGCGTGCGATTCTGCAGTTCCTTCCAGAGTTCGCGGCTGTGGATATGAACGACGGCGCCGATTTTCGGGTCCAGCTCATAAAGCGCCGCGTGCGTCAGCGCTTCCGAGGAGGCCTCAACCGGCCCGGTGCAGGCGACGCGGTTTGCCGCGATGTCGTAACTCGTAACCAGCGAGTAGTGCGCTCCGCTGGTTTCGGCGACCTGCCCGGTCTGCGTTCCGCTGATGATGAACTGCCCATCCTGCGCCCCACGAACGCTGATGTTGCCGTAGCCGACCCCAAGGTCGTCGTAGTGGCCAACAAGCCCGGCCGCATAGAGCGGCCGACGCCACCGGCTCAGCAGATCCGTGGCTGCCGGGTCTGGCGCCGGCCCGCGGGTCCAGTCGCTTGCATACTTGATATAGCCTTCGTCGATCGTCAAGCCGACGCCTTTTCGGGAAACAGGCCGGCGAGCCCAGACTCGCTGGCGTCGCAGACGCCGCGTTCGGTGATGAGGCCGGTCACGAGCCGCGCCGGGGTTACATCGAACGCGTAGTTACTGACTGGCGTCCCGGATCCTGTTGTTCTGATCGTAAGAAGCGACCCCTCCGAGATCCCTTGCAGGTGCGACACCTCGTCGGGATCACGCTCTTCGATCGGAATCTCGGCAACGCCGTTTCGGATGCTCCAGTCGATCGTCGTCGACGGCAATGCGACGTAGAACGGGATACCGTTGTCGAATGCTGCGAGCGCTTTGAGGTATGTGCCGATCTTGTTCGCCACGTCTCCGCTTCGCGTCGTCCTGTCCGTGCCGGTGATAACGATGTCGACATGACCATGCTGCATCAGGTGTCCGCCCGCGTTGTCGACAATCAGCGTATGCGGCACGCCGTTCTGAGCCAGTTCCCACGCGGTAAGCTGCGACCCCTGATTGCGCGGTCGCGTTTCATCGACCCACACGTGGACGTCGAGGCCAGCCTGATGCGCAAGGTAAATCGGTGCGGTTGCAGTACCCCAGTTGATTGTCGCGAGTGCACCGGCGTTGCAATGCGTCAGCACATTGACCGTGTCGCCGCCTTTTTCGCCAGATATCTTCTCGAGCAGCGGCAACCCGTGGCGCCCGATCCCGAGGCAGATTTCGATATCCTCTTTGCAAATAGCTTCGGCGTCGGCACGAATGATGCTGACAAGATCGGCGGTCTCGGCCGCCGCGTGTCGCATGACCCGGTCGACAGCCCACCACAGGTTAACGGCAGTTGGGCGGGATTCGAGCAGCGCTGCGGCCGCTTGCTCGATATCATCGCCACGCACCGCCGCCAGATAGAGACTCCACGCCGCGGTCGCGCCGATCAATGGCGCCCCGCGCACGTACATGTCCTGTATCGCGACCAGGCCGTCCTGCCAGGTTGCAAGGTCGTGTATGCGGTATTCGTGCGGTAGTCGGCGCTGGTCGATGATCTGTACGATCGAAGGATCGTCGGGCTTCAGCCAGATCGTGCGAAAGCCCTCGTCAGCCATCCAGTCCCACCGACAGCTTTGCCGCGCGCAGGGTGTTGGACATCAGCATGACAATCGTCATCGGGCCGACACCGCCGGGCACCGGAGTGATCGCCTTTGCAACCTCGCTGGCCGCATCGAAATCGACGTCCCCCGTAAGGCGTGATTTGGTCTCTCCGTCGACCGTGGTCTCGACCCGGTTGATCCCTACGTCGATAATCACTGCGCCCGGCTTGACCCAGTCACCCTTGACCATATTGGCCCGGCCGACCGCGGCAACGACGATATCGGCCTGGCGGACAACGCCGGCGAGATCTTTGGTGCGACTGTGCGTAACGGTTACGGTTGCGTTTGCCTGCAGAAGCAGGCTCGACATTGGTTTACCCACGATGTTGGAGCGACCGAGAACCACGGCACTCAGGCCCGACAGGTCCGCACCAAGATGATCCTCGATCATGAGCATGCAACCTGCAGGCGTGCAGGGCACGAAAGCATCGGCCGTGTTGCCGGACGTCAATTTTCCGATGTTCACGAAGTGAAATCCGTCAACATCCTTAGCCGGAGAGATCGCTTGCGTAACGAGCTGTTCGTCCAGGTGTTCTGGCAATGGCAGCTGCACGAGGATACCGTGAATTCTCGAGTCATTATTGAGCTTGTCTATCAGTCGCAGAACATCTTCCTGTGACGTGTCTTCGGCAATCGAGTGCTGTACCGAGTAAAAACCGCAACTCTCCGCCCGCTTTTTCTTGTTTCGAACGTATATCTGGCTTGCCGGATCTTCACCAATAATGACGACGGCGAGTCCGGGTGTGATGCCATGCCCGGCTTTGAAAGCGGCCGTATCTGCAGCGATTTTCTCCGACATTTCGGCGGCTTTCGCTTTGCCGTCAATGCGTATAGCGGTCGTCATACGGTGCG
>CAMYMP010000523.1 GCA_947259435.1 uncultured Woeseiaceae bacterium | reverse complement strand
CCATGTGCAGGGTCGGCTCGGGTTTTTCCCCCATGCATCGGTCGATTGCGGCCGAAACGATGAACTTGATCGGGGTGGGCTTTATGGTCTGATCCGCCTCGCCGCGTTTGAGCTGCGCCATGACGTTCTTCATGCGGGCGACCGAATTGGCAATCGTCTGAATCGCGTCGTCGACGAACTCCGGGTTGCGCTTGTGCTTTTCGGCGTTTGACACGATCAGCGACTGCTGCGCGATGAGGTTGTTGAGATCGTGCATCAGGAAAGCGGTCAATTGATTGTAGGCTTCAAATTGCTGCGCTTCGGCCAGCAGGTTATCCGACTTCTCCTGCGCGAGATGCACCGCGATGTGGCTGCCCACCGTCTTCAGGAGATCTCTGTCCTCGTAGTTCAGTCGCGGCGGGCCGGGCGCCTTGTGCAACAGCGCGAGCCCCAATAGCTTCTGGCCGCTGAGCAGCGGCACAATCAGCCATGCGAGTCCTATGTGCCGGACCCATTCGGGCAGTTCCAGATCGCCATAACGATCCGGTTCCATCGCGTACTCATTGAGATCGACCAGCCAGCCATCTTTTTGCATGAACCGAACGAGTGCGTCATCTTTACCGACATCCGGCGCCTCGGCGACCGGGCCATACGTTGCAGCCAGCCGGTACGTTTCACCACGCTCATCCAGTACCCACAATAGCCCCGCTGGGCTCTCGACGATTTGTGCCAGTGCTTCGATGACCGCCTGGCGGGTCGAGCTGTCTTCGAATTTCGAAAGCGTAGATACCAGCCTTAGCCACTCTTCACGGTAATCGTATTTGTTCTGAAAGAAGTGCTTGCTCAGGAACACTTTAAGCTGCGCGCGCAGGGTGCTCGAGAACAATAGCGTCATCAACACGACGCCGGCGCCCGCGAAGAACACGATGCGGGCTACGCCGCCCCAGTTGCCGCCATAACGAACGATCAGATATCCGCCGGCGCTCATCAGGACCAGGTATAAACCAACCGCAACGAGCGTCGTCGAATAGAAGACGACTTGCCGGGAGACGAATATCTTGAGGTTCCAGGTCGGGTTGCGCCGTGCCGCCGTCGCGATCAACGGCACGAACAGCACATTGACTGCGCCCCTGGCCACCCAGGTTGTGAGATCGATCGCATTCAGCAGCACGGCCTGGGAATACAGGAAAAGGTCGTAAGCGAAGATGCCGCCGAGTCCCAGCAGCAGCATTTTGAGGCTCCAGCGCGATTCGGGCGCGGAATTTCGGTACAGCTGCTCCGTCAGCACCAGGCCCGTCAGTGCCGTGATCAGCCCGCCCGGCATCAACACGTCTGCGATGCGGCCGTCGCCGCCAAATTTCAGGTAGGCAACCCAGACGAAGATTCCGGCGGCGAGAAGAGCGATCCAGACCGCATGCGCGAGATAGCGGATCGTGCGGCTTGCGCCGATCTCGGCGAGCAGTCGCACGAGAAACGCGATCCAGGCGCCGGTTCTGAGCACTTCGACGACGAACAAAACCAGGGGGTGAAATACACCGACAGAGGCCGGGACTGCGAGCATCCCGCTCCACAGAACGCTGATGACGCAGGCCACGATCAGATAGACGCCAATCGACCCGCCGCGCCAGCTTGTCAGCAGCAATATCGTGAGCACGGCATACAGGCCGCCGACCAGCGCATACCCCAATGCGCCGATTTCAGTCACTTTTGCTCAACCCGTTGTTTCATTAGCGGAATTCTAGCGCCCATCGGCAACATATCTACACATTTGTGCGAATTTCTGAGAATGTAAAGCATGAACCGCAGCAGGAAACTCACTCGCAGCGCCGCTGTCCGGGTCATGGCCGGTGTCGCTGCCATAGCGCTGTTGCTGATCACGGTTCTGGCGCAACCGGCGTCTGGCGGACTCTGGCTGCGCACCCTCATTGAATCTCTGCATGTACCGGTATTCGGCGTCATTGCCATTTGTCTTCTGATTATCACGCCGGCGCCATGGAGCAGACGTAAGCGCCTGCTCGTAGCATTGGCCGGGGCAATAATTCTCGGCGCATTGAGCGAGATTGCGCAGATTCCCCTGGCCCGCGACGCCTCGCTGAGCGATGTGGTTGCCGACTCGCTGGGCGCCGCTGGCTTCCTGATTGCGGCCATGCCGTTCTCTTCCGGCTTCGCGATACGTAAAGGGTACGGACGCTACTTGTTCATACTTGGCCTGTTCATCATCGCCCTGCCGCTGTTGCCGTTTGCCGTTTTTATGGGCTTTATCGGTGTACAAGAGGGGCTTGTATATCTGGTCGAAAAAGGTTGGTTGAACCTCAGTGACCAGCAGATGCTGTTTCTCTACCCGATCAAGGCACTGGTCGTCCTTTTTTTACTCCTCTATTTTTACCGCCGCTACATCGAGCTCAAATTCAGTGATTTTCGCAACGTCGCGGATACTGGCTTAAGTCTGCTGGTCGGGGTCGTTGTTTTTG
>CAMYMP010000522.1 GCA_947259435.1 uncultured Woeseiaceae bacterium | reverse complement strand
TAACACAGGCGTTACAACCGGGGCGACACTTGCCGCCCCGGTTTCTGTTTATGCCTGCGTTTCCACCACCAAAGACGGTAACCCAGCAACAAGGCCAGAATTGCTGCATAAATCAGCGGCTCGCTGATGTCCTTTTTGACCTGCCACCAGTAGTGCCAGACGCCGAGTATCCCGACCACGTAGACGCTGTTGTGGATTTGTTGCCAGCGCTTGCCAAGACGTCGTCGCATCCCGTTCGTCGAAGTCAGGGCCATGGCCGTTAGTAGTACAAGCGCCGCAAATCCGATCGTGATGAATGGTCGCTCGGCCAGGTCTTCCATGATTGCCGACCACAACAAGCCCTGGTCGAGAATCAACCAGGCCAGAAAATGCATAAGCGCGTAAAAGAAAGCGAATAGGCCGAGCATCCGGCGAAAACGGATCAGCCAGTTATGGCCGGACACGCGGCGCAGCGGCGTAACGGCCAGCGCAATCATGATGAATCGCAGCGCCCAGTTGCCAAAGCGGTCCTGAATTTCCTCGACCGGATTGGCGCCGAGCTGCCCCGACAGGCCGATCGTATCGGTGAGCACCAGGGCCGCCGGGACCAGGCAGATCAAGAAGACAATCGGTTTCCAGATGAACCGGACCTGCTGCAGAGTGTTCACCCGTGTCAGAAGTTCTTGCGCAGATCGAGTCCATCGTAGAGGTGAGCGACCTGATCACGGTATCCGTTGAACATCAGTGTCGGCTGTTTTGCCGCAAACAAACCGGCACCGATACGACGTTCCCGTGCCTGGCTCCAGCGTGGGTGATCGACCTCGGGATTGACGTTGGCATAGAAACCATACTCGCGGGGTGCTGCCATTGCCCAGCTCGTCTGCGGCTGTTTTTCGACAAATCGAATGCGCACGATTCCTTTGATGCCTTTGAACCCGTATTTCCAGGGCACCACGAGACGAATAGGCGCGCCGTTCTGATTCGGCAGGGTCTCGCCGTAGACGCCCACAGCCAGGATGGTCAGCGGATTCGTCGCTTCTTCGATCGTCAGACCCTCACGATACGGCCAGTCGAGCACCCGGCGCCGCTGCCCTGGCATGCGTACCGGGTCCTGTAGTGTCTCGAAGGCGACGTACTTAGCTTTCGAAGTGGGCTGGTAATGCTTCACGACATCAGCCAGCGAAATTCCGACCCAGGGGATGACCATCGACCAGGCTTCCACGCAGCGCATCCGGTAGATGCGTTCCTCGAGATCGAATGGCTTGATGAAATCTTCAAAATGAAACGTGCCGGTCTTTTCCGCGTGGCCATCCACGGTGATTGACCAGGGCCGGGGCTCGAACTCCTGCGCGTTTCGGTAAGGGTCATCTTTCGCCGTACCGAATTCGTAGTAGTTATTGTAGGTGCTTACGTCTTCGTAACTATTGGGAGCTTCGGCGGTGCTGAAGGCACTCTTCGCGACGTCAGGCAACTCTGCGCGACGCTCTGCCGGCACGATCGCGCCCAGTGCCGGGCCGGCCAGCACCGATGCGCCGGCGATGCTGCCCGCGCGGATAAAATCCCTGCGGTTCAGGTAGTTATCCTTGCTCGTGATCTCCGACGGGCGGATATCGGCGGGTTTTTTGATCAGCATCGGGATTCCTTTACGTTCGCTTCGTCATATAGACCCGGTCCAGACCCGAAATATTGCACGAAATTTCACACCAGGTAATCCGCTTCACTATTGCGGCAAGCGCTCCCGGCCCGTTGGCAGCAGCAGGCGTCAACGCGTTAGCCAGTCGACTAAGATCTGATTGACCTCATCCGGTTTTTCCTGTTGGCTCCAGTGTCCGCAGCCCGCGAGCATGTGAGTCTCGAGGTCGGGGACGAAGGGCTTCATTGCCTCGATCTGCTCGGGCGAAATAATTACATCGTCCTCGGCGCCGATGAATAGAGTCGGCACGCTGACGATCTGTGGCACACCTTCGAGACTCTCCCAGTTACGGGTCCAGTTTCGGTACCAGTTGATCGGGCCCGTGAACCCGCCAGCCGAGAATGCAGCAACGAAATAGTCGCGCTCCTGCGGGCTCAGCAGCGGTTCACCGCCGGATTTCTGTCTGGCGACAGTGGCCAGGAGGCTAAGCACTTTCTTCTCTGGCGGAAGTTGCTCGAACTGCTGCCGCGACACCTGATTTTTGCGCATCAACATGTCGAAAAAATGGCCAGGATCGGCCTCAAAGGTCCGGTCAGCCTCATCTGAATCCTGAAAATTCACGATGTAGAAATCGTCGCCGAGCCGCTGCCGGGCGATCGCGATGGGGTCGATCGGAGGCCGCGGCCAGAACGGGATGTTCAGAATGGCTTGTCGCTCAATCCGGTCGGGACGCAACAGCGACATATGCCACAGCACAAGCGCGCCCCAGTCGTGACCGACGAAGGTCGCTTTGGCGAGCCCCAATACGTCAAGCAGGCCTTCAATGTCAGCGATAAGTTCCTGAATG
>CAMYMP010000521.1 GCA_947259435.1 uncultured Woeseiaceae bacterium | reverse complement strand
TGTCACACTCATTACTAGCATTGCTAGTACAGAATAGACTGCAAAGACACGATGAAATACTAGATTGTCGGTGCGCAAGGCGAACAATGACAACACGATTAATGGCCCTACAAACGCTGCATATGGCAGATGGCCAACGATCGATACGTCTTTTTCCAGCTTGACGATATAGTCGATAATATCAACACAGAGAAATAGCAACAATACACCGAAAAACCAAATCCGGTTCCGCATGAATTGCGCTCGATAGTCATGGTCTGCCGGCACGCCCTCCGGAAATAGAAGCGCCATTAGAACGAAAAGAAGAGTCGAATAGGCCAGCAAAAAAACGAACAACGGAAACGTCCACTGCGGCTGTTCGGCGAGCACAAACGTAAACCACCAAAATGCAACGGTCCAGATCAATATTGCTACGGACCACAGAAGTTGCACCCAAGAAATCGTTACGTCACCGCGAACGTGGATGATTCGTACGACGTTAGTCAGAAAAGACGTCACGGACAATCCGACGACAACGGATATAAGTACGGTCAGATACTCGAAAACCATGCACATATTATGCGCTACATCGGGAGTAATTCCATCGACGCTGTAGGTTCGAACGGCGGCTATTGGCCGCTAGCGGCCTGTCCGATTTGCCCGTTTCTTGTTTGATTGGTGGAGCACTTGCTCGCTGCGCTCCTCGCCGTGACGAAGACAAGTGCAGAACGATAGTCTCTCGATCACCCGGCAACAGGTGATCCAGTTCAGGGCTTCGGCCGCGTGGCGCGAACCCTACTTACGCTCCAGCACCGCCTCGATCTCCGCCACCTGGTCTGCCGTCACGGGCTGAAACGTGCCGAGTGAACACTGCATGCCCGTGCCCCAGCTCGGGCCCCAATGCCACGGGTAGCGGCGGTACCAGGGCCAGTCGAACCAGTCCGCGACCTCGAACCGGTCCGCATCGCACATGCGTGTGCCGCTGAACTGCCTCACGACGAGCACGTCGCCCCAGCGAAGGTCCGGGCAACGCGTGCGCAGCGTGTTGATCCACTGCTTGTCACGCCGGCCTTCGAAGAGGATGTGCCGGTCGTCGAGCGCCCGGAAATTGCGATACTCATTGTCGCCCAGGCACCGTTTGGTTTCCCCGAACTCTGCCGGATCGAGCGGTACGCTCAGTATCGCGTCAATGTCCGCCGCAGCTGCCTGTCGCCGGCTCTCGACCTCGGGGGAGGTCGCACACCCGGCGAGAAGCAACAGGGCGGCACCTGCCAGGATTCCGGCATAGTTGATGGCGCTCATGATGTGCTCCTGTTTTCGCCTCTCTTGAAAAATTAGACCGTTTTTGCTGCGTAAATTCCTGCTCGATGCGATGCGCAAGGTGCCGCGCGTCGCAGAAGACGAGTTCGAATCAGTAGACCTCGTGCCTGTTCGCTTCGTGCCGCTCGTCGGTGTAGAAGGTTGGTCTTCCAAGCTGTTGCCACGCTGAATCGGCGCGGCAAGCCATAGCGCTTAGCCCGCTACCGCCGTGAAATCGCGAAAATGCCGCTTACCCGCTAAGGCGTTCTCGTACTCATCCTTGCTCAGGATATTCTCGTCAAGAACCATGTCGGTCTTGCACAGCGCGTTGATGAACGCGTCGAGGTAGTCGGGGTTATTGCGGATTTCGTCTTTGAGGTAATTGACATCCACGTTGATGCAGATCGCACCGACGAGACCGTAATTTTCGCGGTAAATGGGAATCGTCGTGCACTTGAATTTTCGCGCGCCGATATTCAGCTCGTAATTGAGCTTGTCCTGGTTTTGCAGGCGGCGCGTTTTCAGGTCGAGCACGAGGTTCGTGGCCGGCGCCTCGATGCTTCTGCCGGTCACGTTGTTCTTGATGTGGTACAGCGCCTTGGCGGGATTGGTCAGATTGTGCAGCAGAATCTCCATGCCTGCGCCGGGGAAACTGTCACCGATCAGGCGCACGATGCGCACATAGTTCTCGAGGAACTTCGCCGTGTCGTCGAGGATCTTGTCGCCCCCGAACTTGCGGTACAGCTTCTGGTATTGCGCCTTGTCGTCGCCTGTCAGACGATTCTCGACGTCGTTTTGTTCGCCGATAAGGATCAGTTGCCGTGCCGCATAATAGTCGCGGTGTTTCAGGAAATGGCGGACGCCCGTGCAAAAGCGCTGCAGGTCGAAATACAGGTTCTTGTTTTCGTCCAGGGCGAACGGGTAAAACTCGTATTCCTCGAGCTTCTTGCCCAGCCGTGACCGGCGTTCGCGAAACTGCCCGCCGAGATAGCCGAACCCGAGCAGTATCGCCGAGGCAAACAGGTTTATTAGGATTTCGGTCAACATGGTCAGGACCCTTCAGGTTGAGTCTTCTGTGCAGCGCTACCTGGGCTTTTTGATGGAGTCGAACAACCGGGCGAACAATTTTTCCACCCGCGGCCCGAATACCGGATCGGGCGCCTGGACAAAGACGGCCGTGTCAA
>CAMYMP010000520.1 GCA_947259435.1 uncultured Woeseiaceae bacterium | reverse complement strand
CTGATTGGCGTCTCCTCCGACGACACGGGCACTGGACTGACCGACCCGTTGCTGTCTGAGGACGGCATTATTATTCCCCATGCCGGGATCAATGGAGGCGTCGATCTGTTGCCGGAGGTCCATAACTGGAGCGACCCGGTTACGAAGATCGAAATCGTGCGTGTCCGTCACCGCTACGACGACTAATCGATAGCAAGGCAAGTACCGTGGCGCAGGGATGCGCCACGGTACTTGCCAGCACTGAAATATTTACGTGAGATCTCCGGTCTATTACTCCAACGCGCCGCAGAAAAAGCCCGTCGAAACCGGGCAGATCAGCGCGGCTCGCCGGGGAATAGTCAGGATGAAGAAGCGCCGTATACTCCTGGTGGAGGACGAACAGGACATTGCCGAGCTAGTCTCGCTGCACTTGCAGGATTTGTGCGATGAGTTCGTGGTGGCCGCCGACGGGTACGAAGGCATGCGGCTCGCAACGACCGAGACATGGTCCCTGGCAATTCTCGACCTGTGCCTGCCTGGACCCGATGGCCTTGAAATCTGTCAAGCAATCCGGCGCGAACGCGCTTACCTCCCGATACTCATGCTCACGTCCAAGTCCGCCGAGCTTGATCGAGTGCTCGGACTGGAAACAGGCGCCGACGATTACCTGACAAAGCCCTTTAGCGTACTTGAGCTCGTCGCCCGTGTTCGTGCCATTTTCCGGCGCGTCAAAAACCTGCAGCAGTCACCAAAGCCAGCGGCTGACCTGCCCAGAAAAGTCCGCGCGGGCGACCTGACCATTGACCCGACGCGGCGGGAGGTCACGCTCGGCAGCCGGCAAATCGACCTGACCGCTCGAGAATTCGACTTGCTGACTTATTTCGCCCGCAACCCGGGCCGCGTATTTCGGCGAGCGGACCTACTGGACAAGGTATGGGGCTACGGCCATGAGGGTTACGAACACACTGTCAATTCTCACATCAACCGCTTGCGCGCCAAGATCGAACGAAGCCCGGGCAAGCCGGAGAAGATCGTAACCGTGTGGGGCGTTGGTTATAAGTTCCTGAGCCAGGACCGCGCTGACGTTGCGGTATCAATTTCATGAATACGCTTTTCGCCAGGCTATCCGTCGCACTGCTCGTCATCGTGATCCTCATGGGTTCGGCATTCTTCCTCGCCGGACGTATCAACACGCAAATCTATTACGAAGAGCTCACGCAACGGCTCAATGCGCCTATAGCAATGTATGTCACAGGGCAGCGAGACCTTATCAGCAACGGCACTCCTGACCTCGAAAGCCTGACAGAGCTTGCGGGCCACGCAATGGTGATAAACCCGACAGCCGAGATATACCTGCTGGATACCGAAGGGAATGTTCTCGGTCATGGCATGCCGCCGGAAACTGTGATGCTCGACAAGGTCGACCTCGCACCATTAAAGAAACTCATTGGCGGCTCGGCCACAATGCCCATTCGAGGTGACGACCCGCGTAGCGGCTCTACACGAAAAGTGTTTTCAGCATTCGAGGTTCGTAACGAAGGTCGTCTTGAAGGATATTTGTATGTCATCCTGGGCGGGCAAACGTACGAGGCGCTATCCCGCGATATCGGCAGCTCTTATGTCGGCAAGATCAGCTTGTATGTGGCGATTACCGTGGTGCTCGCAGCCGCAATCGTTGGTCTCCTCGTGTTCAGCCTGCTAACAAGGCGCCTAAAAAGACTGAACGAAGAAATGCGTCGTGTGAGCGATTCGGGTTTTGAGGAGGCTCCATGTATTGAGCGCGTTTCAGCCAATGACGACGAAATAGGCCAGCTGGCGCGTTCATTCGTCACCATGTCCGGCAGGATCAGGGACCAGTTTCTTCAGCTCAAGGAGAACGATAATCTGCGCCGGGAACTTGTATCAAATATTTCTCACGACCTGCGTACTCCGCTATCGGCCATGCAGGGATACCTTGAAACACTCATTATCAAAGGTGAGACCTTATCCGAGGAGGAGCGCGAGCGTTATCTCAAGATAGCGCGGCAGCACACTGTACGACTTGGAAGCCTGATCGGCGATCTGTTCGAGTTGTCCAAGCTGGATTCCGCCAGCGTAACGCCACAACTGGAATCGTTTTCCTTGCCGGAACTGGTCCAGGACGTTGTGCAGGAGTTTCAGCTTCAGGCGGAGATGAAAAACATCACGCTTTCACTCCGGCTCGATATCAACTCAGGTCTTACGATTGGGGACATTGGCCTCATTCAGCGCGTGCTGGAAAATCTGGTTCGTAACGCAATTCGATTTACGCCCGTCGGTGGAGAGGTGACCCTGAGTATTGCCGAGCACTCGCAATCAGTGGCCGTCGCCGTTTCGGATACGGGTGCAGGTATTCCTGATGACGAGATATCACATATATTCGACCGTTTTTATCGGTCTGATCAGGGCAATGGTAGTCAATCCGACTCGTCGGGGCTTGGGCTCGCCATCGTGAAAAAGATTCTG
>CAMYMP010000519.1 GCA_947259435.1 uncultured Woeseiaceae bacterium | reverse complement strand
ATACGTAGGTAACGAGCGGATAATTCGCCAGATCGTGCAGAGTGATTCTGCGGTCCAGTTTGGTCAGGTCGTGCCCTTGCGGCACGATTATGGAGCGATCCCAATGGTAGCTCGGCACCAGCATGAGATCGGAGAACAGGTCTTTGGAGCCGGTCGCGATTGCAAAATCGATATCGTTAGCTGCAATCATGTCCGCGATTTGCTCGGAAGTCCCCTGGTGAAGATCCAGGCCTACCTGCGGGTAGCGTTTGCGGAACTCACCAATAATTTCCGGCAGTACGTAGCGAGCCTGTGTGTGCGTGGTGGCTATCGAAAGTGAACCCTCTTCTTCCTGATAGTAGTCAGATGCAAGGCTGCGGATATTCTCGACTTCCTGCATGATCAAGCGGGCGCGTTCGATTACCTGTTCGCCGGCCGAGGTAATTCCATCAAGGCTCTTGCCCTTGCGTGAAAAAAGCTGCAGGCCCAATTCTTCCTCGAGCAGTTTCAGCTGTTTGCTTACACCAGGTTGCGATGTAAATAGCCGCTCGGCTGCCGCAGTGATGTTGAGACCATTATCGACGATCGCAAGCAGGTATCTGAGTTGTTGAAGTTTCATCGGTGAGAGGGGGCCAAAATGTTCAATTACAGGACCGCCGCAATGGAGATCTTTTTCAGTTTGTATTGCCAGTAAGGGCCTACGTATAACAGATTCATATAACGCAAGGCTATAACGGCAGAAACTAACCGTCTTTCGTGTCGCGGACCCCGCTGGCTATAGTGACCGTGAGCTTAACTATGGACGCGATCGTGGACTATTTTCCAGCATTCCTGAACTTGCAGGGTCGGCCCTGCCTTGTGGTCGGCGCCGGCGATGTTGCGCTACGCAAAGCGCGTCTATTGTTGTCGGCGGGCGCCGACATTTCGGTGGTTGCACCAGAAACAAGTTCGGCATTCTCCGCATTTCTCGACAAGAACCCGATGCGCATGGCGCGGCGCAAATTTCAGGCGTCGGATGTCAATGGTAACTGGCTCGTGGTCAGTGCGACCGGAGACACGTCGGTTGAACGGGCGGTCTACGAAGCTTCTGCGGACGCGGGTGTGTTCTGCAATGGCGTCGACGATAAGAGCCATTGCAGTTACATCACGCCGGGAATTGTTGACCGAAGTCCCATTGTTATAGCGATATCGTCCGGGGGTACCGCGCCTGTCCTTGCCCGCAAACTGCGTGGAAAAATTGAAATGCTGCTGCCAAAAGACTTGGGTAGGCTCGCAAGCCTCGCCAGCAGATGGCGCGCAAGAGTCTCGGAGCGCATCGACAATCTGCTGGGGCGCCGTCGGTTTTGGGAGAACGTGTTCGACGGACCGGTGACGGCGCACGCGATCGGCGGCCATGTCGACAAAGCCGAACAGGAGATGGCGAGATTGCTTTTGGACTTCGAGCGTTCGCCGCCGCAACCGGGCGAAGCATGGCTAGTCGGGGCTGGTCCGGGCGATCCGGAATTGTTGACCGTGCGCGCCGTGCAGATCATGCAGGCGGCCGACGTCATACTGCATGACCGCCTTGTATCGCAGGACGTACTCGCGCTTGCACGCCGTGACGCGGATCTGATCTCGGTCGGCAAGATGCCCGGTTGCCGCGTAAACAGCCAGGATGAGATCAACGCGATGCTTGTCTCGCTCGTGGCTTCGGGCAAGCGTGTTTGCCGCTTGAAAGGAGGCGATCCACTCATATTCGGCCGTGGCGGCGAGGAATTCGAGGCGCTGTGTGCGGCCGGCGTCTCGTGCGAGATTGTCCCGGGAATAACGGCAGCCGCCGGTTGTGCGGCTTCAGCCGGAATCTCACTGACGCATCGCGACGTTTCGCAATCGGTCGTTTTTGTAGCTGCCCATGGCAAGGATTCTGTCGATAAGCTGGATTGGCCTTCGCTGGCTCGTGATCGACAAACACTGGCTTTTTACATGGCCGTGAAACGTTTTCCGGAGCTCATGAGCAATTTGATCGCCCACGGACGCTCAGCATCAACACCGATTGCGATTGTTGAGAGCGGCACGATGCCGGGAGAACGCGTCGTGCGCGGTCGACTCGGCCAGCTTGTGCTGCTGGCAGAAGCGCAGCGGATTAGCGCGCCGGCAATACTGATCGTCGGCGAGGTGACGGCGCTTGGCGGTTACATGGCACAAGAAACAGGCGAGCAAGATGAAGTGTCGAGTACACAAGCGCGCGCGATCTATGCTAAACAGAGCAGATGATTCAAGAAAAAGGACAATGAAGTGATATATAACAATATCCTGGAGACCATTGGTAACACGCCTGTTGTACGGCTAAATCGCATGGCCCCGGATCATGTGGAGATGTTCGTGAAGGTCGAGTCCTTCAATCCAATGGCCTCGGTCAAGGACCGCCTTGCCTTCGCAATAATCACTGACGCTGAAGTCCGTGGCACGTTAAAGCCGGGCCAAACCGTCGTCGAGGCAACCTCCG
>CAMYMP010000518.1 GCA_947259435.1 uncultured Woeseiaceae bacterium | reverse complement strand
GCGCGTTTCTTGCAGCTGACGGTCTGGATAAGCGTATTTCGGACGTCCTGGACAAGCTCGACGTCGACGATATCGCTGCGTTGCAAGCCGCTGGGCAGTCCATTCGCAGCTGGATTCTCGACACGCCCCTGCCCGAACGCCTGCGCGATGAAATCGACAGCGCATGGAAGGAAATGTCGGGGGGCAAGGATATCGCGGTTGCCGTCAGGTCTTCCGCCACCGCCGAGGACCTGCCCGACGCTTCGTTTGCGGGCCAGCAGGAGACGTTTCTCAACGTGCGCGGTATAGACCACCTGATCGACGCACTACATCAGGTCTACGCATCCCTGTATAACGATCGCGCGATCGCCTACCGTGTTCATCAGGGCTTTGACCACAAGCTCGTCGCATTGTCGGTTGGTATACAAACTATGGTGCGCAGCGATGTCGGCTCGTCGGGTGTCGTATTCACGCTGGACACCGAGACCGGTTTTCGAGACGCAGTTCTCATAACAGCATCATACGGCCTCGGGGAAACCGTCGTTCAGGGCGCCGTTAATCCCGACGAGTTCTACGTCTACAAGCCGGCTCTGCAAAAAGGTCACTTTCCGATCCTGCGGAAGAATCTTGGCAGCAAGGCGATCAAGATGATCTATAGCGACGACCCGATGCCAGGTAAAACCGTGCACACCGTCGAAGTTGACGAAAGCGACAGCCAGACTTTCTGCATTTCAGACGAAGATATTATCGAACTGGCACGCATGGCCGTGACGATAGAGAATCACTACGACCGCCCGATGGATATCGAATGGGGCAAAGACGGCACTGACGGCAGGATTTACGTCCTGCAAGCGCGGCCCGAGACCGTGCAGAGCCGCAGCGGCCGAACCATTCAGCGCTTCACGCTGAAAGGCACATCAGACATTATCATCCGCGGCCGCAGCATCGGTCATAAGATCGGTGTCGGTACCGCCAAAGTAATTCGCAATATCAGCGACATGGGGCGCATTCAGACCGGCGACGTTCTGGTGGCAGACATGACGGACCCGGATTGGGAACCCGTGATGAAACGTGCGGCCGCAATCGTCACGAATCGCGGCGGACGTACGTGCCACGCGGCAATCATCGCGCGTGAACTCGGCATCCCTGCGGTCGTCGGTTGCGGTAACGCGACCGAAACGATTGCAGACGGCAGCGACGTCACCGTCAGCTGTGCCGAAGGCGACGAGGGTTACGTGTACGCGGGAAGCCTTGATTTCGAGCAGACCCAGATTGAACTGGACTCGCTGCCGGATATTCCTGTCAAAATAATGATGAATGTCGGAAATCCCGATCGGGCATTCGACTTTGCGAACATCCCGAATCACGGTGTCGGCCTGGCACGCCTCGAGTTCATCATCAATCGCATGATCGGCGTGCATCCGCAGGCGTTACTGGACTATGGCAACCTCGACACCCCCACTCGCGACGCGGTCGACGAACAGATGGCCGGTTACGGCGATCCGGTGCAATTCTTCATCGATAAACTCGCCGAAGGCGTCAGTTCGATCGGCGCGGCGTTCGCGCCAAAGCCAGTGATCGTTCGCATGTCCGACTTCAAGTCCAACGAGTATGCGAACCTGATCGGCGGTGAGCTTTATGAGCCGAACGAGGAAAACCCGATGCTCGGCTTCCGCGGTGCGGGCCGATACGTTGCAGAGAGTTTCCGGCCATGCTTCGAACTGGAGTGCGCGGCGATTCGCAAGGTGCGTAACGACATGGGTCTAACTAACGTGCAGGTCATGATTCCGTTCGTGCGCACGGTGCAGGAGGCCAGGGACGTCATAGACGTAATGGCCGAAAACGGTCTCGAGCGCGGCAAGGATGATTTGAAGCTGATCATGATGTGTGAATTGCCGACCAACGCGCTGCTGGCCGAGCAGTATCTCGAGCTCTTCGACGGCATGTCGATTGGCTCGAACGACATGACACAGCTGACGCTAGGGCTCGACCGCGATTCGGCGCTGGTCGCCGATAGCTTTGACGAACGCGACGACGCCGTCAAAGCACTTCTTGCCATGGCCATATCGGCCTGCAAAAAGCACGGTAAATACATTGGTATCTGTGGCCAGGGCCCGTCGGATCATCCGGATCTGGCACGCTGGCTGCTCGATCAGGGCATCGAGAGCATGTCTCTCAATCCCGATACGGTGGTCGAGACGTGGATGTTCCTGGCCGGTGAAACGGTCGAGTAGAAGCCCGCCTGCAGGCAAGCTCTTACATCGCCTAGAAGCGGTCGTAGCGTGAGCGCCGCTGCCAGCGGATACGCGGCAACCAGATGCCCAGAATAATGCCGACGACGAGGACCAATGCGCCCGTCATGAACCAGTAGCGCGTTGTCTGGCCCGTCAACTCGCGATTCTGCTGCTCGAGCGTCGCGGCCTGTATCTCGGCATTGGCCAGCTGCTCACGCAGATCCTTGTTCTGATTATTGATCGACAAGACGTTGGC
>CAMYMP010000517.1 GCA_947259435.1 uncultured Woeseiaceae bacterium | reverse complement strand
GGTTGCGGAGCTGAATTCGGCTTCGGTTTGTTGCTTCGAGTACAGTATTTCCCAGGTTGTATCAGGCGAATGTCGCCAGTTGACAATCAGACCGAAACTCGACGAATCCTGGAGATCATAGGAATCTGAAGATTCCTCGACGCTGAAAGTACCGCCGAACCTATAAGCGCCAAAAGGCGTCAGCTCGAAAATCGGCGCATTGTCTTGCGCATGGATCGAGAACGGTGCGAGTAGCACTAGTAGTAAAGTCGCAACGCAACCTCTTTGCATCAAGGGGAGACAATCCATCGACAACTTCACTGTTCCACGGCAACGAATTCCGCAAGCAATGTTCGATTGCCGTCCAGCAATTGCAGCCGGTCGCCGCCCACTTCGAACTGCTTCGCATCCTGCAAGGCAGAAATGAATGCGGTCTCGCGCTGCATGACCTGTTCAGCGCAAGCCATCCGGGTTGCACGGAGCGAGCCGACTGCTACGCCAGACTCCGATTTTTCGAGAGAGCCAGAGAACGAATTGCAGCCACCGTTCCCCTTTATGCTGCCATCAACCGCAAATTGAACAAACATGCCACCCTCATCGGGCATCGACTCGGCACCCACGACTATGGGTCGCCAATGCTTGCCGGCCATACCTGCGCCGCCGCCAGGCATGTTCTGCTGCGCCATTTGGCGGCCTTGCAGCGTGACGAACGCGATACCCGCGAGAAAGAGTAGAAAAAACCCGAACCCGACAATGGCTTTCATAACATTACCTCATGGTGAGACTGTTCGACGTACGGCTTTGGTCAACGCCCCAACCTCCTCGGCGAGTCGATAGCCGATATGCATGTGCGGTTTCTCGATGTTGATGAGACGCGTCAGGTCGATCGGCGTTGCCACCAGGACCAGGTCGCAGTCGACGGCATTGACCGTCGCTTCCAGGTCACGAATCTGCGCCTCGCCATAGCCCATGGCTGGCAGTAGCGCCCCGACGTCAGGATACTGATCGAAGGTGTCGGCAATTTCCCCCACCACCCACGGCCGCGGGTCGACAATTTCTGCCGCCCCGTGGCGCCTGGCCGCTACAACACCGGCGCCGAACGGCATGCCTCCGTGCGTTGTGGTCGGCCCATCTTCGATTACCAGCACGCGTTTGCCCGCAATCAGCTCAGGCTGCGGCACGTCCAAAGTCGATTCGCGACGCACGATCGTTGCATCGGGATTCACGGATTTGGCGTTGGCCTCGATCGTCTCAATATCCTTCTTGGCCGCATGAGCGACCTTGTTGATCAGGATCAGGTCGGCACGCGCGAAATTCTCGGTGCCCGGGAAATATTCGAGTTCATGTCCCGGGCGATAAGGATCAGTGACCGCGATCCAAAGATCGGGCTTATAAAATGGCGTGTCGTTGTTTCCGCCATCCCACACGATAACGTCCGCCTCCTGCTCCGCCTGCGCCAGAATAGCCCCATAGTCGGCCCCGGCATAAACCACTACACCGTTCTTGATGTGTGGCTCGTACTCTTCCCGCTCTTCGATCGTGCATTCGTGGCGCGCGAGGTCGTCATACGTTGCAAAACGCTGCACGGCTTGCTTCGCCAGTTCGCCATAGGGCATCGGGTGCCGGATGGCCACGGTTCTTTTGCCCATGTCTTTGAGTATGTCGGTGATACGCCTCGAAACCTGGCTTTTGCCGCAACCCGTCCTGACTGCCGTAATCGCGATGACCGGTTTCGCCGACGGCAACATCGTTGCGTCGACATCGAACAGTGAAAATCGCACGCCGTGAGACTGAACTCGCTTGCGACGCACATCGATATAGTCGAGATGGACGTCGGAATAAGCGAACACGACTTCATCGACATCGTGCTCACTGAGCAGCGTTTCGAGTTCCTCCTCAGGGTAAATGTGAATGCCCTGCGGGTATGCCGGGCCGGCAAGTGCGGCTGGAAAACGACGTCTCTCGATGTGTGGTATCTGTGTGGCCGTAAACGCAACGACGTCGAATTGCGGCTGGTCCCGATAACAGCAGTTGAAGACGTGAAAATCACGTCCGGCGGCACCCATGATAACGACTTTCTGCGCCATTCCAGTCCCTTTCCCTGGTGATACCCGAGCATAGTGCAAACCGTGGTTTTAATCACATGTGGTCCTAAGGTTCTTTTATCGATTCAGGGAAACACTCGAACCAGCTATCGAGTTGCATAGGGGCGAGGATACGGCGGCCATTGGGCTGCCGCTTGCTGGTTTGCAGAGGATCACCCCGGCATGCAGTTTCGTTAGACCCTGACAGTTAGCTTAACGCCACCACCATCGGGATAAGGTACGGGTATGACGCGCACCCTTCGTTGCTCGCCACGATTGGTTTTTTCAACAGTTTCGGTTGCCAGATAGGCAAGCCACCAGCCAAGCAAGGACTGAGAAAAATAGTCGCATAAAGGGTGTATTTGGCCCAACGCCTGTCGGTCATTCTGGCCGCAGTGATAATGGGCACCGCGCCGGAGAACGAATGCCCACTGACGCCGTTGTAATCATCGAACGGATTCCATCCCGGCTCGCCCTCCTCCGGTCTCTGACCGCCGGTAACATATGCCAGTACGACGAGCTCGGGCGTGCCAACCACCATCGCACGTAACGAGTTCGCCCCCCAACGAGCTGCTGAAGACTCGGCCCCACTGCTGTAGCCGCCGAGCCACATTGCGCCGAGGTAGATCGGGACGGAGGGCAGCGGCTGAGCCACGTCGCCGACGCGGGTAAAAAAGTTGCTCAAATCATCGCCGGCGTCGCCGCTCAGCTTTTCGTTGAAGTATCGCTGGATATTCTCGTCTGCGTCGCTGTTCGCAACGACGGCAGAAACACCGAATCCGGTGGCCAGATTGCCCAGTCGATCCGCTTGGTAGTGGTTCCGAAAGTCAGCCCGAATGTCGCGGGCCAGGCCGGCCATGAACCCGATGTCTTCGGCGCTCGTCTGCGCCATGCCGACCACCGGGACCGGTAGCGTGATGAAGCAGGCAACAAAAAAACGAATAGTGTCCATTGGCAGGAGCTAGTCTGCGCAGTGAAGCCAGGCTATTCAATCCGTATTAGTATCGGCCGGGAATCAAGGTATGCCCGGTCTGCGCCTCATCCAAAGCGATAGAATTTCCTATCGATTAAGATAAAATGAGGGATTGGCAAAAAATAAGCCTGCAAAACGGACAGGACACAATTCGCGCCATCCGCCTGGACCGATAAGCCAAACCACCGACTCACGAACACTGGAATCCAGATGTCCAAACGAACCGCACCGCTACCAACTCTTTCTGGCCTGCCCCGCATAATCAGAGAGATGCGCTACCACGAGGCCTCTCGTCAGGTGCTGGGACTGCTCCTGGCGGTATTATTTGTCGTTGTCGCCAAGCCGATACCCTGGGCGCTATATCTGACGTCAGTGGTTGTCGTGATCGGAGTTGCGATCCGGATGTGGGCTTC
>CAMYMP010000516.1 GCA_947259435.1 uncultured Woeseiaceae bacterium | reverse complement strand
TTGGCGAGCCCTTTATCGATATATTCCTTGACGTCGTAGATGGCCTGCTGCGTCCGCTTCCTGTCCAGCAGTGATGCGTAATCCGCGGGCAGGATCTTGTCGACTTCCTCGTAGCTGCTAATACCCGGTCCTGCCAGGTCCAGTGCCTTGTCAGCCATTGTTCTTTCTCCCGATAACTGCTGGATTCGTCGCTCTAATATGCAGTAATTATTGAGAATTTTGCGGGATTGGATATCAGGGATACTACGGGTATCGCGTTCGGCCAGACCGCACTACCCGGTCACGTCGACGCCGCGATGACGGATCCATTCCAGGTGGCTTTCATAGTTACACCTCCGTTCAGCTCATTTTCGGAGTCGCTCGACGACTTCCCTGAGTTCGGCGACCTCAGCTTCAAGCTGATCGACACGCTCAGCCAATCCGCCGGCACTGCTTCTCTCTGAAGGCGCCGCGTCCTTGGCCGCCTGTGCCTGGCGCGCGTGGGCCTCCGCGTCAACCGGACCCGAAAACAGATGCATGTACTCCGAATCTTTGCGCCCCGGCGTACGCGGCAACTTGACCAGCAGCGGCTCACTCTCACGATCGATCAGGCTCGTCAATGCGTGCACGACGTCCGCGGACTCGGCAAAGGTGTGCAGCCGGCCACTGCGTGAGCGCAACTCGCCCGGTGTCTGCGGACCGCGCAGCAGCAACAGACAGACGATGGCGAGTTGTGGCGGGTCGAACTGAAGATTGCTGTAGCGTGTATTACAGAATCGCTGCACGTATTTCTCGGTCCTGCTTTTGAAGTTTTCCTCGGTACGTACGAGGTGTTTTGCCTCGAGATTGCGAATCGTATGCTGCACCTCGCCTTGCTTCAGCGCCATCACGGGATTGCGCCCGGACTTCTGATTGCAGGCGTTGGTCAGAGCATTGAGCGTCAGCGGATACTGATCCGGCGTAGTCACGGATTTCTCGATCAGACAGCCGATCACACGGGCTTCGATGTCATTGATTTCTTGCAGCACAAATGGGCCCTCATTGCTTTATGCGGTGCCGGCCCCTTGTACCGGCCGCGCGACGTACTGTGGAACATTGTCCCGTCTTCGGCAAGCCTGTCAGCATTTACACTTAGCTGTGTATTGCGTGATTAATCACGTATCTGTTATGCTTTTGCGATGACTGCCCAAATCACGCACGAACAGACACTGGCGCTGGCTTTCGCGGCTGCCTGGAGCCATCTCGAGCGACGCCTCGACACCAGTCTTGGCGCTATTCGCGGCATCAGCCTCGCCGAATTCCGCCTTTTGCGGGCGCTTGGAGACGCACCCAATGCTCAGGCGAGCCGTGTCGATCTGGCGCACGCGGTCGGCCTTACCCCGTCCGGCGTGACGCGGGCGCTACGGCCCATGGAAAAACTCGGCATCATCTCTACCCTCAAGAGCAAGCGTGATGCGCGCCTCGCGATCGCGGCGCTGACGCCAGCCGGGCGCGACTTGTTGAACGACGCATCGGGCGTTGTCGACGACACGATGACCGCCCTGCTCGAGCGCTCGCCCAAGGCGGCCTCAAAGCTGCAGGACTTTATCGACCTGCTGCGAGACGTGGGCGGCTAACTCGTTAACCCCTCTTTATGGGTAAGTACAAGCCGCGACTTGAAAACAGACAGCCCATCTTCAGCTTACAAAGTAAGGCTCACTGGGCCTTAGTGCCGCGGGCACGCGGCGCTTGTACTACCAGTCCTGAAACGGACTAGAGGACGTCATCATGAAGATCTTCAAACAATTGTTAGTAGCCGCAGGGCTGCTGGCCCTGGCAACTTCGTCTGCTATTGCATACGAACCCGGGACCTTCATCCTTCGCGGTGGTGTAGGCACGGTCGCGCCGCAAAGCAAAGCTTTGTCAGGCGAAATCGAGGACGGTGTTGATTATTTTGAGGCGTATGTCGAGGTAGACAACGGCACAGGCATGATGCTGAACGGCACCTACATGATCAGCCAGAACTGGGCGTTCGATGTTTTTGGCGCTTTGCCGATGAAACACGACATCGCGTTCGACTTTGAAGCTTTTGGAATCCCGGACGTTATAGAGGCCGGACAGGTCAAGGGCAATTTGGGCGATATGAAACAAATGCCGCCGACTCTCTCTTTCCAATATCACTTTGCACCGGATAGAGATTTTCAGCCGTACATGGGTCTCGGCCTGAACTGGACGACCTTCTCCAGCGTTAGCTACGATCCCAGCAAGATCAAGGTCGACGGAGTCGCCATGGATACCGCAACGCAAGCCGATTTTATCGATGCGCTCGGAATCGACAAAATGTATATCGACGACTCATTTGGCGTTGCCGCTCAACTCGGCGCTGACTGGGCAATCGGCGATCACACGGTAGTCAACTTCGACGTTCGCTACATGGACATCGATTCTGAACTTTCCTTCAGTGGACCGGACTTCGACGGCAAAGAAAAAGCCGGCACACTCGAACTTGATCCGTGGA
>CAMYMP010000515.1 GCA_947259435.1 uncultured Woeseiaceae bacterium | reverse complement strand
ATATCAGCCAGGAGACCAAGGACAAGATCATTGCGATTGCCGCCGCTGACGGCGAATTGCAGACGTTCAAGTCGACGGGCAAGGCTTACTACTATTTCAACAGTGACCATTCCGATCCTGGTGTCAGAAACGTGAATATTGATGTCGAATCCTTTGAGGATGAGGCTTATATCAGCGTCGCGCTCAAGAACAAGATCCTGGTAACCAATTCGCAGGAACAGATGAAGGCACTGCTGGCCAATAACGGCAAGATCAAATCCTCTAAGAAACAAAAGAACACGCTGTTCATCTTGCGGGCGGAACGCAGCCTCATTCAGGCCGGTGTCAATGCCGACGAGCTGGATGCGGGTGACGGCTGGGAATCCAACATTCTGCGAAATACCAAGCAGGTCGCCGTGCTGATCGCAGATCTCGGTGACAAGCTTGGCGTCGAAGCGCAGCTCATGGCGAATGAGCCTGAAATTGCCAACTCATTGGCAAGCATTGTAAGAGGACTAATCAGCCTGCAGATTTTCAATGAAGACATGGACCCGGAGATTGCATCGATCCTGCAAAGCACCAAGGTCGATGTTGCTGGTAATGCGCTGAGGATTTCTCTCGCGATTGAACCAGATACTGTCATATCTGCCCTTGAGGACTGAGATACAACTGGTTAGCGCCGCCCAGGCGGGCTCCGTGGATGCCTTCACGGAGCTCGTACACAGTTACCGGCATCGCTTGCTACGTTTCTTGCTGAGTCGCTGCGCGAGCTATGCGGACGCCGAAGACGCCCTGCAGGACACGATGATCAGTGCCTTTCGTTACATTCGTTCCTACGATTCGCGATGGCGGTTCAGCACCTGGTTGTATCGTATCGCGATCCGCAATGCAGCGAAATTGCGGGCGCCCGAGGTTATCGAGATCGGTGATCTAAGGGACGAAGAAAGCGACCCGCTGCTGCAATGCATCGCTGACTCGGAATCAGAGAATCTCTGGGTGAGTGCGCGGCGTTTGTTGACTGACGAAGTGTTTGCCGCAATGTGGCTGCGTTATGCCGAAGATATGTCGGTGAAAGATATTTCGAAGACGCTGGATCGCTCTGTGTCCTGGACCAAGGTCAACCTGTTGCGCGGTCGCAGGGCATTGGATGCCGAATTGAACAGCGTTACAAATGAGAGTGAAGCGTATGGATAAGCTAGCCCAACAACTTCGCCTGGATGCGGAAAAGATCGAGGTGGCAGTTTCCGATGAACTGGATCATCGCATAGCCACCTCTTTGCAGGGCGTTACGCCTGAAGCCGAGTCCACTGCGGCGCCGAAGTCGCAAAGACCGGCGCTATTCTGGTGGGCGAGCAGCCTTACCGGGATCGCTGCTGCTGTAGCGGTTATCGTTATTGTCAACACGCAGCAGCCAGTGGAGCCAGCGACACCGACGCCGGCGAGTATCGTTGCCGCCGTTCCCGTTATCGACTGGAAGACCGAAACGGCGATGTTGGCGGGTCCGCTGCAGCAGGAACTGGATGCCCTGCAATCGGACATCAAGAAAGCCGAAAGGAAAGTCAGGGACGATATCGGCCTCTGATATTGTGGAAAATACCTACTGATTCCACTATCCTCGATAGCGGGGTAAGTTCGCCGGTATCCGTTAGAACCAGCGCAACAAAGAGATCCGGCGGCAAATAATTACAACGACCACCAAAGGATGCATCAAGTATGCCTTTCGCTGTTGTCTTGATTCTGCTCGTCGTCGGTTCTGTCGTTTTCCATATATACAGCCAAAATTATGGGTGGTGGTTCACCGACCTCGCCTCTAATTGGGGCATGGTGGATTTCACGGTCGATATTACCCTCTATGTCACAGGCTTCGTATTCGTGGCCGTTAACCTGTTCATGGCCTACTGCGTCATCAGGTTCCGTTACAAGAAAGGGGCGAGGGCCTCCTATGAGCCCGAGAACAAAAAGCTCGAAAGCTGGCTGACCGGCCTGACGGCGGTTGGCGTAGCGGCGATGCTGACGCCTGGTCTGTTTGTCTGGGCCGACTTTGTCGATGTGCCGGATGATGCACACGTGGTCGAGGCGGTTGGTCAGCAGTGGCACTGGACGTTCCGGCTGCCAGGCGAGGACGGCAAGCTGGGCGAGGTTGATGCCGAGCGCATCAGCGGCGCAAATCCGTTCGGCATGGATCCCGAGGACCCGAACGGACAGGACGATGTCCTTGTTTATGACGGGGAGATACATGTCCCTATCGACAAGCCCGTCAAATTCCTGCTGCGCTCAAAAGACGTGCTTCATGACTTCGCTGTTGCCCAGTTTCGCGTCAAGATGGATCTCGTGCCGGGCATGAACACGTTCCTGTGGCTGACGCCGACAAAGACCGGGCGATTCGAAATTCTCTGCGAGGAGCTCTGCGGTATTGCACATTACCCGATGCGTGGCGCCGTCATTGTCGACGAGCGCGATGACTACCAGGCGTGGCTCGCCAATCAGCCGACGTTTCATG
>CAMYMP010000514.1 GCA_947259435.1 uncultured Woeseiaceae bacterium | reverse complement strand
CCCCGAATGATCACCCGCAGATTATTGTCGCGCGCGAAGTCGACAGTGAGGCCCTTGTAGCCTGTTACTTCGACGTTATCGATATCTGCAAGCGCCGTGGCTGCCATTGCGACGCGTTCGTCAGTCGTAAAGAGCGGTGCCTTGCTGCTGGGATTATCGGCAATCGCAACCACGACGCGGTCAAACAAAGTCGTTGCTCGACGCACCAGATCCTCGTGTCCCAAAGTGACGGGGTCGAATGTGCCTGGATACATGGCAGATACTGTCATTGAAAGGCTCCTTTATGCCGCAACCGCGATGGACACAAGTGAGAAACGAACGTTGCCGGCATTTTTTGTTTTGATTACTTGCCACCCCTCCGGCAGCGAAACCGCCGGCTTTGCGCGGTCTTCCTCCAGATAAATCCAAGCGCCATTTGCGAGGATGGGGTACGTAGCGAGAAGTCTACACAATTCGCCGAGAATGTCGGCAGCAAATGGCGGATCGAGAAACACGATATCGAATTTGCGATCGGCCGCTGTTTTCAGGAATTCCATCGCATCGGCATGGTGAACGGTGGCCGACGTGGACTGCAGCGCTGCGATGTTGTCCCGTAGAATCCGGACCGCCTGCGGCGATTTTTCGACAAAAACAGTCTCTGCTGCTCCGCGCGACAAAGCCTCGAGGCCCAGGGCCCCGGTCCCGGCGAACAGATCGAGGCAGCGCGCCCCGACTAGACGCGGCGTCAGCCAGTTGAAAAGCGTCTCACGAATACGCTCTGAGGTTGGCCGCAGGCCTGGCATCTCTGCGATGTGCAAAAGACGACTGCGCCATTTTCCCGCTACAATACGCAGCCGCCCTGGCTGGGGCTTATTGCCGGCTTTCGCGATTCGCTTTGGCATATTTTCCTGCGACTCGTATTGATGGGTCGTGCTGTCCATACAGTTTAGGTGATTCACCGCCCACAGGTGACTTTGAACAGCGTGTTTTCAAAAAAAGAAAAAACCGAAGAGCGACGAGGATTCATCAAGCGTCTTCGTGCCCGCCTCAATCGGGGCGACAGCTGGCTCACCTATGACCTCGCCAATCTGGCACCCGGCGGCAAGATCGACGAGCACGTTCTGGATGAACTCGAATCGTTGCTCGTGATGGCTGATGTCGGTATCGACACCAGCGAGCGGATCCTGGGCGACCTGCGCGACAGTCTCGCCCGTAAGGAACTCAAAGACGTCGAGGCACTCAGGCTGGGGTTGCATCGCTCACTGACCTCGATTCTTGAACCCGTCGCACGGCCACTCGAAATTGCGGTAAGCGATCATCCTTTCGTTATTCTGATGGTAGGCGTGAACGGCGCGGGCAAAACAACGACTATCGGCAAGCTTGCCAAGCGATTCAAGGACAGCGGCCTGTCCGTCATGCTCGCTGCAGGTGACACGTTTCGAGCGGCGGCTGTCGAGCAGCTGCAAGCCTGGGGTGAGCGGAACGACGTGCCGGTCATTGCACAGCAGGCCGGAGCTGACCCTGCCGCGGTTATCTTCGATGCCTGGGATGCGGCCAAGGCGCGCAACATAGACGTGCTGCTGGCGGACACGGCCGGCCGTTTACAAAATCAGCAAGGCCTCATGGACGAACTGGCCAAGATCAAGCGTGTCGTGGCACGTCGCGACGAAACCGCGCCGCATGAAATCATGTTGATTCTGGACGCGAGCCAGGGGCAGAACGCACTCGTGCAGGCGCAGAAATTTAACGACGCGCTTGGACTAACCGGCATCACTGTCACGAAGTTGGACGGGAGCGCGAAGGGTGGCATTCTGCTGGCTATTGCCAACCAACTTGGAATACCGGTTCGCTTCATTGGTATCGGTGAGTCCCTGGAAGACATGCAGCCATTCTCGGCAGGCGACTTTGTTGATGCGCTACTTGCGAACGGCGAACAGCGGTGATTCAGCTCGACAATGTGACGAAGCGGTATCCGGGTGGTCAGGAAGCTCTGTCCGGCCTGACCTTGTCAATCGACAAAGGCGAAATGCTGTTCGTTACCGGGCACTCGGGGGCCGGTAAGAGCACCTTGCTGCGGCTTATCGCCCTCATAGAGCGGCCGACCAGCGGTCAGGTCGTCGTGGATGGACAGAATACGCGCCGCGTCAAGCGTCGCAAGATTCCGGCATACCGGCGACAGATCGGCATGGTGTTTCAGGACCACAAACTCTTGTATGACAGACCGGTCTCAGACAACGTTGCGCTGCCCTTGGTAATCGCCGGTGTAGGGCACCGCGAAGCGGGGCGGCGTGTTCGTGCAGCCCTGGATCAGGTTGGGCTGTTACACAAGGAAAAGCAGCGGCCCGAAACATTGTCAGCGGGTGAACAGCAACGCGTCGGCATCGCCAGAGCAATTGTAACGCGGCCAAAATTGCTGATAGCCGATGAACCGACCGGCAACCTCGATCCGGACCTGTCGCTCGAAGTCATGCGCATCTTCCGCCGCTTCAACGAAGTCGGCGTGAC
>CAMYMP010000513.1 GCA_947259435.1 uncultured Woeseiaceae bacterium | reverse complement strand
CGTCATTGTCGACCTGTCACGGCTGGTGGCTGATCTAAGCGTGTTCTCGCAGGACCTGGACCAGGTGGCCGCAGGTCAGTCTGTCATCGTATCCAGCCTGGACGGCACGATGTCATTCACAGGTTCGATAGACCGAATACTGCCGACGATCGACTCGATGAGTCGAGCGGCAACGGCTCGCGTGATCATCGAGAACGCCGAGGAGGGCTGGCGTCCCGGTTTGTTCGTTGAAGGTGTCACCACGGTTTCAGAAGCACCCGTACCGCTTGCAGTTCGAGAGAGCGGGTTGCAGTCGTTCCGAGACTTTACAGTTGTCTACGCGAAGGTCGGCGACACTTACGAGGTGCGCATGCTGGAGCTTGGCAGGCGAGACGGTGAGTTCATCGAAGTGCTTGGCGGACTCGAGCCTGGAACGACATACGTTGTTGAGAACAGCTACCTGGTCAAAGCGGACGTTGAGAAGTCCGGCGCAAGTCACGATCACTAACGGGAGGGATCCGTGCTCGAAAAGATCATCGACATTGCGCTGAGACGGCGCGCACTCATTCTCACGCTGGCAGTCGTGGTTGCCGGACTGGGGTTCTACAATTACCGGCTGTTGCCCATTGACGCCGTCCCCGATATTACGAATGTCCAAGTGCAGATCAACACAGAGGCACCGGGCTATTCGCCGCTGGAAGTGGAAAACCGCGTCACGTTCGTCATTGAGACCGCTCTGAGTGGCTTGCCGCGGCTCGATTACACGCGCTCCGTTTCTCGATACGGACTTTCACAGGTCACGGCCGTGTTCGAGGAAGGCACCGACATCTATTTCGCGCGCCAGGTCGTCAATGAGCGGTTGGTCCAGGTGCGGAGCCAGCTGCCGACGGGCATCGAGCCGGAGCCAGGACCAATCGCAACCGGTCTCGGCGAGATATTTATGTACACGGTCTCGTCAGCAGAAGGTGCTGATCACGACCCGATGTTTCTGCGCGAGGTCCAGGACTGGATCATTCGGCCGCAGCTTCGGCAAACGCCAGGTGTCGTGGAAGTTAATACGGTTGGTGGCTACACACGACAGTTCGTTGTCGCGCCGTTGCCCGAGCGTTTGTTGGCATTCGGCGTGTCGACCGATGAACTGATCGAAGCACTGGAAACCAATAATGACAATGTCGGGGCCGGGTTCATCGAACGATCCGGTACGCAATTACTGGTTCGATCGCCAGGTCAGGCCTCTGATGAGGATGATCTCGCAAGCATTGTCGTTGGCCATCGTGACGACGTACCCGTTCGTATCCGAGACGTCGCCGCGGTGAGTATTGGGCACGCCCTGCGTAACGGTGCCGCGATGCAGGATGGACGCGAGGTTGTTCTCGGAACTGCGTTCATGCTGATCGGAGAGAACAGCCGCACTGTCGCACGAGCGGTTGAGCAAAAGCTGGAAGAGGTGCAGTCGTCGCTACCCGAGGGCGTGGTTGCAGAGACGCTCTACAGCCGGTCGTACCTGGTCGAAGAAACTATCAGCACCGTCCGCGAGAATCTCGTCGCCGGCGCACTGCTCGTCATCGTCATTCTGTTTGCCATGTTGGGTAACTGGCGCGGTGCATTCGTCACGGCTGCTGTAATACCAATCGCAATGCTCATGACGATAACGGGAATGGTCGAATCCGGCTTATCAGGCAATCTCATGAGCCTCGGTGCCCTCGATTTCGGGCTCATCGTCGATGGCGCAGTAATAATTGTTGAAAACTGCCTGCGGCGGCTGGCCATTGCCCAGGAAAGTCAGGGGCGCATACTGTCGCTTGCGGAGCGACTCGAAGTGACTCGTGCGGCGACGCGCGAGGTCCTCAGGCCAAGCATCTTCGGCGTTACCATCATACTGATCGTGTACTTGCCGCTCCTTACGCTGACTGGTGTCGAAGGCAAGATGTTCCGGCCGATGGCGCTAACGGTCAGTGGCGCATTACTGTCGGCCCTGATCCTCTCTGTGACGTTTGTACCGGCAGCGGTGGCTGTCTTCGTGTCCGGCAAGGTGAAGGAGCGCGAAAGCTGGATCATGGTGCAGGCGCACAGGGCGTACAGGCCTGTCCTGGCGTTCGCTTTACGCGCCAGGGTGCTTGTCGTTGCCGTTGCTGTTCTTCTTCTCGCTGGCGCAGGACTACTGGCGTCGAAGCTGGGTAGCGAGTTTCTGCCTACCCTCGATGAGGGGGACGTGGTCATGCATGCGCTGCGTATTCCCGGAACGAGCCTGGAGCAGGCTGTATCGATGCAAGCGATCCTCGAGGCCGAGATAAAGGCGGTTCCCGAAGTACGCCACGTGTTTTCAAAGATCGGTACGGCAGACATCGCGACGGATCCGGTACCGCCATCGGTTGCCGATGTCTTCATCATCATGAAACCCAGGGCCGAATGGCCGGACCCGCGCAAGATCAAAGCGGAGCTTGTGTCGGAGTTGGAAGCTGTTGTCGCTCGCATTCCGGGTAGTCGATACGAGTTCCTCCAGCCGATCCAG
>CAMYMP010000512.1 GCA_947259435.1 uncultured Woeseiaceae bacterium | reverse complement strand
ATCCAGATCCAACTGGCGAACGCGCAGTACTTGTCGATCATTCCCGAAGGCATCCGTGTACATGGGCTCGAGCCGAAGAGTCCACTCACTATTTTCGGCGCCGATTGCACCCCCACCGGCGACGCCTATGCTGACAACCGCAACAATAGTCACGGCAATTCGATGTTTTCCTGCCGTTTTCATGACAATTCTCCCTGACACATGAACAGCGCACTCGCCGTCTGCTCGACAGCAAGCGCGTCCACTTTGCTTATTTCCTTAGACGGGGATTGCGACCAAAATCGGTTGCTGCGTCATGCCGAGCGGCTCACGCTTTGTCTAAGTAACCGGTCTATCTTGGGATTAGTGGTGGCCAGGGGCAGACCGATTCGCGAAGCGAATCAGGACGCACGAAGTGCGTCAGATTCGTAACACGTTAGGTTACCTTGAGTGACAGTAGGTGATCCAGGTTTGGGCACCAAAGTGGGCACATACACAGGTCGCGGCACAGCAGGTGGCCGGGCCAATGTGGCCAAGGGCCTACAATTTGCCGTGAAGTTTACAGCAAGAACAGCGCCGACTTAGAAGTACACATGCAATTCGACGAAAAGCTGTTCCCTGTTTTGCGCCGCATTTTGCGGAATGCCATTATAGTCGCGGAAGCCGATTCGGGTTTGCAGAAACTGGATCGGCGAATACTCCCATACGACGCTAAATCGATTCTGTTCGTCGTCGGAGACATCGTCGTCGGGATCAAACCATTCGAAAGACACCTTAAGATTGTGGCCCTTCCTGTAACCGTAGTTTCCCTCAATCAGACTGGCCCACGACCTGCGTTTCCCGGTCGGAGTTCCGTCGTCGATGATGTAGTCGATTTCTGCGAGCCAGGCGATCGGTCCGGTTCGTATTCCGCCAAACACATTCTGCATTTGCCTGTCGCCAACTGAAGCGTCATTGAAATTGAAACTGCCGCCGACCCGCCACTTCGGTGTGACGCGACTAACTCGCAGGCTGTATTGTTTGCCCGAGTCGACCTCGGGTCCACCAGCAGTGCCGCGAGTCACGGCAAGCTGCGCTGACCATTTAGCCTCCTCGAATCCGAGTTGCCAACCGGTGTCCGGTGTATTGAAGTTGATGCCACTGACCTGGCGAACGAATGCCGCATCGTCCTGAATTCGTAGCCCGTAGGGCAGGAAAAACTCCCCACCCTGGAGTGACCAGCTGCCGTTGGGAAGCGTCAGGCGCGCGTATTGTTCGCGTATCTTGGGGTCATCCGGCCGAAGCCTGGCATCCACGTAAAGTGTCAGGTATTTCGGAAAGGGCTTTACTTCAACGTACAGAAGAAACTCCTCGAGTTCCGTATCGGAAATTGATCCCTGACCCGGAACGTCGAGCCGATTCCATCCGCCGCGAACGTCGCCGCCGACAGCGAAGTAGCGGCCGATCTCGCCCGTCCAGAGTTGACCCATATCGAGAGTGCGTGCCGGAAGTTCCGTCTGCGCAAAAGCGTTTCCGTAAGTCGTGCGTTCGCCGCCGCCGGCCGCCGCCATATGACACGTGGAGCACTTTAATCCTTGCCGTACCGCGAGATATGGCTCGGCGTGTACCGTCTGGTTCATTGCGAACAGGCAAAGCAACGCACAGCCAATTAATTTCCAGGCAAGTCTTCTTTTCATCGCCCTGCTCCACTATCGATCCACGCTCGAATCACGTCAATCGTGACCTGATCAAGAAACGGCCCGCCAAGTGGCATCCTCGAACCACCCGCAGCAGTGCCCTCCAGTTTCTGGATCAGGTAGCTGCCATCGGCATTCCGGGTGGCAACCCGCATCGTCATTGGCATCTGGATGCTGGCGACGCCGACAAGGCTCGCGAAACTCGCATCCGCCGAAGTCAGGTCCATCCCCGCCGGCAGATTCGGGCCGGCCGGGCCAGAGTGACAACCCGAAAACGCGCAGCTGGGCGTGAAAACATTTGCCTGGATGGAATCGAGTGACGCCTGCAGGCCTTGCACCTCGAACTCGGCCACAAAGTCGCCGCCTTGTGTGCCGTCGCCGGATGGGAAACTGCCGGCGAACTCGCCATCGAGCGTCAAACCGGAAACACTCAGGACTACGTTCGTGCCGAAGCCGCTCAGTGTGATGCGATAACGATCCTCGACGGCCGCAACACCGGTCAGATCCATTACGGCAAGCCGCGCATTCATCGGTGAGAGCGCGACAGCTGCCGGTGTGATCACGACATCGTTGCCATTATCAAACTGCCCATCGCCTCCGCTTCGATGTAGCGTGAATGTAAGGTTATTGATTGTCGACGCGTCGACGTCCTGGTCGAATCCGGCGGCAATCTGCGACGGAAAATCCGTGCTCACACTGGCGGGCTCCGGCGTCAGGGAAACGACGACCGGCGGTTGACTGGCCGGACCACCAGAATCGGGCGCGGCACCGTCCGTGATCCACTGGCGCACGAAGTCGATCGTTGCCTGCGGGACAGGCGGCCCGCCGAGGGGCATTTG